>USNG01000019.1 GCA_900556025.1 uncultured Mycoplasmatota bacterium | reverse complement strand
GAGCACAAGACTGAAAATCTTGGTGTCGTTGGTTCGATTCCAACTGAAGCCACCATTTTTTGTTCAATATGTACAAGAGAAAAAGTTGAAGCGCTCATAGCTCAATTGGATAGAGCATTTGACTACGGATCAAAAGGTTAGGGGTCCGACTCCTCTTGGGCGCACCATATTTTCGGGAAGTGGCTCAACTTGGTAGAGCATTTGGTTTGGGACCAAGAGGTTGCAGGTTCAAATCCTGTCTTCCCGACCATTGGTTAATTAAGTTTGCTTTGCAAACTTTTTTATTTTGCTTTAATATGTACTTTCATGTATATATTGATTAAGTTTTTTATATCGATACAGAATCTTGTTCCGTGATATGTTATTTTATTATTTTCATTCATTTTTATGCTAAAGGTAACTTTTATATATCCTTCTTGTAAAGCATCTATAAAAAAATCAAAGTTTCTTAATTTGTAATACATTATTTCATTATATTTGCAATGTGTTATTTTGTTTATTTTTTTTGTTTCTGCAATGACTAATACTAAATATTTTATTTTTTGTTCTATTTTTTCTTTTATTTCATTTAAATCCCAATAAAAATCTTTACTAATAATTTTTTTATTTTTAATTATTAGTAAATAAATTTTTTTATCATTTTTGTTTAATTCCAGTTTGAATCCCGTGTTTTTATTTGTGTATTTTGTTTCCTTTGTACTAATTATGCCATTTATATATTTATTATTTTTTGTTTTTTCATCACATCCATTATGTGAAAAGTTTTTTATTAAGTATTCTATACTATTAACATTTATACTATTTTTAGGTGTTATACTAATTAATGAAACAGGGTATTTTGTATTTTTGTTGCTTACTTTGAGTTCTACATCTTTATAATCTGGCTTTGATTTATTATCTAATTTTTTTCCAAGGAGTTTTTCAAGCATTTTACCAGCTCCTCCACTGTCTAGATATTCTTGCTTTATAAAACCTTTATTTTTTATATCATTAAGTATTTTATTTAATTCTATAAACGTTTCCATAATTTCCTCCTACTAATATAATTCGTAAAAACTTTTTAAAACACTACTTTTTTTACAAAAAAAGTAAACAAATTGTTAATTCTGCTACAAAAATATTAATTTGTTTTTCTTAGGTGTTATAATTGTGTCATGAATAGTATTATGTTAAAAATTAGTGATAATGGAAAAAGTATAATTGATGACAACAATTTTTTATTTGTTGCTTTTCAAAATAGATTGGTAACTCGTTTAGTGAATATTTTTGATAAATATAAAATTCCTATAAACAAGAAAATCTTAAATAAAAATATAGAAGAAAATTTAATAAATTTTTTGATGGATACCAATAATGATGTTATCGAGAAATATATTAATCTTTTATCTAACTATGAAAAAATTATTTGGAAATATATTGAAAATAAAACTAGTACTGATTTGATAAAACAGGCCACAATTGTTTTTTTAAATAAAATTTCTGAAAAAAATGGTACTATCGTTAATTCAAAGTGTTCTCAAAATTTCATTGAATATATTAATTCAGTAATTTTTGTATATGATAATAACGATTTGAATAAGGAAATATTAAATAGAATTAATCTTGATGTTGCTGAAATTTTAGATGAATTTAATAAAAATAATTATAATTTCGTTATTGAATCTATTAATAAAATTATAAAGAATGTTATTTCACAAATTTAGTAGGAGTGTATAAGTGTATATGAAAAATCATAATTTTCAAAAAATTGTTGTGTTTTTTTTATCTTTTTTGCTTTTGAGTAAAAATGTTTTTGCTGAGATTGTTGATGTCACTAGCGATAAATATATTTTATATAATATGAATGAAACTGAAGTTTTGTCAGAAAAAAATAGTCATGAAAAGGCTTATGTCGCTAGTTTAACTAAATTAATGACTGTTTTGGTTGCTGTTGAAAATATTGACGATTATACAAAAAAGGTGACAATAACTAATAATATGTTAAAAAATATAGAGTGGGATGTATCTGTTGTTGGATTTAAAGTAGGTCAAACAGTTACTTATGATGACTTATTATATGGTACAATGCTGGAAAGTGGTGCTGATGCAGTAAATGGTCTTGCTTATTCTATTTCTGGAAGTGAAAAAAAATTTGTTGAATTAATGAATTTTAAAGCAAAAGAGATAGGTTTGAATGAAACACATTTTGCAAATCCAGTTGGATTGTTTGATGCTGATAATTATAGTTCAGCAAGTGACATGGCAAAATTATTGATTTATGCATTAAAGAATAAAAAATTTAAAGAAATTTTTACAACAAAAGAATATCTGTATTCTACAGGTGGCAAAGCTTCTAATACATTAAGTAAATACAACAAAAATTCTAGTTTTGATATTTCAAATATAACAGGTTCTAAGACTGGTTACATTAATGCCGCTGGTTATTGTTTAGCATCTACTGCAACAATTAATAATGTTAACTATTTATTAGTTACGTTAAACGCTATGAATGGTGTATCAACATCACATATTAAAGATTCATTGGCAATATATAATTATTATGCAAATAATTATGAATATAAAAACTTGATAGATTATGATGATGTTGTTACTACTATAAAGGTTAAAGGTTCAAAGGAAAGAAAAATCGATGTAAAATCTAATGAAAAAATTGATGATTATTTAAAAAAAAGTTTTAATAAAAAAGAATTGAAATATGTGTATGAAGGTGTAGATGAAATAACAATATTTACACCATTAAAAACTGAATTAGGGGACGTAAAAATCATGTATAATGATAAAATGATTGCCTCTTTTAAACTTATTTATAATCAAAAAGTTCATTTCGGGTTTTTTGGATTTATATGGGATTATAAGTTAATTATATTAATTTTGTTATTCATGTTATATTGTTTCTTTAGAACTTATAAAGTTAAAAAAAATAGGGAACGTAGGAAAATAAAAAATATGTCAAGATAAAAATTTAAAGTTGACAATAACTTGATAAAATTTTACAATATTAGTAGAGGTATTTATACTTCTGGAAAGAAATAATGGAGGAAAGATATGAACGATGTTGTCTTCTCCATTTTGCTTGTAGTGGTTGGATTGTTTGTTGGGGCCTCAATAATATTAATTTTTAACAAATTAAAGGTGAGTGCTGCTCAAAAGGAAGCTGATAAACTAATTAAGGATGCTAAAAGAGAAGCTGAAAAGGCTAAAAGAGATAGCATTTTAGAATTAAAAGAAGAAAGTTATAAACTTAAAAATCAAACCGATGCTGAAATTAAAGAAAAGAAGAAAGAACTTAATGAATTAAACCAAAGAATAGACAGCAGGGAAAAGAGTTTAGACAAAAGAGATGAATTATTAACTCAAAGAGAAAAAAATTTAGATCAAAAAGACAAAGATTTATTAGCAAGACAAAAAGAAATTCAAGAAAAAGATGCAAAAATGGAGAGCATAATAAAAGAGCAAATTGCGCTTTTGGAAAAAATCTCAGGTTTTTCTAAAGAAAAAGCTAGGGATTTAGTTATGAAAAAAGTAGAAGATGAAATGAGTAGAGAAATTTCATCATACCTTAAAGAGAGAGATGATGAAGCAAAACTTGAAGCTGATAGAAAAGCAAAAGAGATTTTAGTTTCATGCATGCAGAGATATTCTAACGATGTTACTAGTGAGCAAACAGTAAGTACTGTTGAACTTCCTAATGATGAAATGAAAGGAAGAATTATTGGTAGAGAGGGTAGAAATATCAGAACTATTGAAGCTGTTACAGGTGTTGATTTGATTATTGATGATACTCCTGAAGTAATAGTGTTATCTTCTTTTGATCCACTTAGACGTGAAATTGCTAAGGTAACTCTTGAAACTTTAATTAAAGATGGTAGAATTCATCCTGCTAGAATAGAAGAACTTTATGATAAAGTATGTGATGACTATAAAAAAATAATTAGAGAAAAAGGAGAGGATGCATTATTTGAACTTGGCATTTCAAAAATGGATCCTGAGCTTGTTGAACTTGTTGGAAAACTTGGATTTAGAACAAGCTATGGTCAAGACGCTTTAGCACATAGTAAAGAAGTTGCACATTTAGCTGGACTTATGGCTAGCGAATTAGGAGAAAATGTTTCTTTAGCAAAAAGAGCTGGATTATTACATGATATAGGTAAAGCTATCGATTTTGAAATAGAAGGAAGTCATGTAGAAATTGGCGCTGATATCGCTAAAAAGTTTGGTGAAGACAAAGTTGTATTGAATGCGATTGAATCTCACCATGGCGATAAGAAGAGTGAATATGTTATTTCTGAATTGGTTGCAATAGCTGATGCATTAAGTGCTGCTAGACCAGGTGCAAGAAATGATTCTTTAGAAAACTATGTTAAGAGACTTGAAGATTTAGAGGATATTGGTAACAAAACTCCTGGAGTTGAAAAAACATTTGCTATGCAAGCAGGTAGAGAGCTTAGAGTTCTTGTTAAACCAGAAGAAGTTGATGATTTAACAAGTTATAAGATTGCCCGTGAAATTAAGGATAAAATTGAGGATACTATGCAATATCCTGGAACTATAAAGGTTGTTGTTATTAGAGAAACAAGAGTTGAAGAAGTTGCTAAATAAAAAGCAGCTTTTTTATTTTATTATATGTTATTTTATGTTAGAATAAATTTGGTGATGATATGAAAGCTTTAATAACTGGCGCCTCTAGTGGACTAGGTCGTGATTTTGCTTATAAGTTAGCAAATGATGGATATGATTTGGTTTTAGTGGCTAGGTCTAAAGATAAATTAAATGATATTAAAAATGATATTAAAACAAATGTTGAGGTAGAGGTATTAGATTTAAGTGATAAAAATAATGCACTTAAACTTTATAAAAAATATTCTAATCAAATTGATTTGTTAATAAATAATGCAGGTTTTGGTGATTGTGGCTTTTTCAATAATACCGATTTAGATAATGAACTAAATATGATTGATTTAAATGTGGTAACTTGTCATATTTTGACTAAACTATTTCTAAAAGAATTTTTGAAGAAGGATAGTGGTCAGATTTTGAATGTTGCTTCAAGCGCTGCTTTCGAACCAGGACCTTTAATGGCAACATATTATGCAACAAAATCATATGTTTATAATTTAACAATGGCTATTTATGAAGAATTAAGAAGAAAAAAATCAAATGTTAAAGTTAGTATTTTATGTCCTGGACCTACTAATACTAATTTCAATAATAGAGCACACGTACATTTTGGAGTTAAATCATTATCAAGTGATTATGTAACAACTTATGCTTTAAGAAAACTAAAAAAGAATAAACTTATAATTATTCCGGGATTTGAAATGAAAGTTGGAGTATTTGCTAATAGATTATTTAGTCGAAAGTTTGTTATGAAAGTTATTTATAACATTCAAGAAAGGAAATTAAAATGAAAATAGTTATGATTTCTTCTTTGGGTTGTCCATCTTGTATTATAATGAATAATGTTCTTAATAAAGTTAGAGAAAAATATGTTATTGATATTGATGAATATGATTATGACTTTGATGATGTTAAAAAATATAATCCGGGTAAAATAATGCCAGTTTTAATTTTTACTAAGAATGATGTTGAGGTTTATAGACTTTGCGGTGAACATGATTATGAAGAAGTTTTAAACATCATTGAGGGAGGCTGGAGAGACAATGAAAAAAATATTTAAAGTTTTATTATTGATTTTTCTTTCTATTCCAATATTTGTCTTTGCTGATAGTAAAAATGATTTAAATTTATATTTGTTTTATGGTAGAGAATGTCCTCATTGTGAAGATCTGTTAAATTATTTAGAACCTTATATTAAAGATAAAGATAATATCAAGTTATATAAATATGAAGTATGGCATGATCAAAAAAATTTAGAAAAATTAGAAGAAGTGCATAAGATTATGACTGATAGCAATAGTGGTGTTCCATATTTGGTTATAGGAAATACTGGAATATCTGGTTTTGCTGAAAAATTGACACCTGATAAAATAACTTCTTCGATTGAATATTATTCTCATGTAAAATTTGTTGATAAGGTTGGTATATATTTGGGAGTAGTAGATGAAAATACTGACTCTAGTGAAGATAATAAAAAAGATTTTGATAGAGACATGAACATTCCAATTTTTGGAAAGAAAGATGTTAAGAAATTTCCAATTTTACTTTCTGCGATTGTTATTGGGCTTGTTGATGGTTTAAATCCATGCGCTATGTGGATATTGATCTTTCTTATTTCTATGTTACTTGGTATGGAAAATAAAAAAAGAAAATGGGCACTTGGAATAACATTTCTTCTATCATCTGGACTTGTATATTTTTTATTTTTGATTTCATGGTTAAATCTAGCAACATTATTGAATGATATTATTTACATTCGTACAGCTATAGCTACTGTTGCTATGGTTTTTGGATTTTCTTCCATTTTGAAATTTGTTAATCAAAAAGATGATGGATGCGAAGTGGTTGATAGTAAAAATAGAAAAAGAATAATATTATCTATCAAAAAAATAATAAAAGAAAAATCATTCATTATTGCGTTATTAGGTATTGTTGCTTTAGCAGCAGCTGTTAATGTTGTGGAACTATTATGTTCATTGGGATTACCTGTTATGTTTAGCGAAATTCTTGCTGTAAATAATGTTAATTTAACTTCAAAAATTTTGTATTCTATTATTTATATATTATTCTTCCTTTTAGATGACATTATTATTTTTATTATTGCGATGAAAACTATGGAAATTAAAGCTATTTCAAATAAATATGGTAAATATTCTCATTTGATTGGTGGAATTATAATGGTGATTATTTCTGCGTTGATGATTTTTAAACCTGAATGGTTGATGTTTAATTTTTAGTTTCATAATTATGTATGTCACATATAATATGTTAGGTGATATATATGAATGATAATCTTTTTAATAGGATAGAAGAGAAAACTAATGTGAGCAAAGATACTATTGTTTCACTGGCTAGAAAACTTCAAGAAGGTGATTATAAAAATACAAATACTTTAAGAGAAATTATACATGAATTATCTTCTATTACAGGAAAAAGTGTTAGTGAAGAAAAGGAAAATAAAATTATTGAAATGATTGTTAATGATAAAGTACCAAATAATTTAGACAAGTATGTTTAGTTAAAAACATTAATTGTCTTTTTTATTTGTATAATTGACAATATGATTGTGTAATGATATCCTTAATATATACTAGAATAGTAATTTATATTTGGAGTTGTATTTATGAATAAAAAAATATTATATATTGTCATTGGATTATCTTTAATTTTAACAATTGTTTCTTTTATTACGTCGAAAAATAGTATAAATGTTGTTATGGCTAGTGTGAGTGCTGCCTCTAAATGTGATAAAGTATCAAATAACAATTATAAATTAAATTTTGTAACTAATAGTAACAAGAGTATTGTTTCAATTGATACATGTGCTAATTGTGATAAGGTTGATGTAATGTCTGTTCCTGAAAAGCAAGGGTTTATATTTGCTGGTTGGTATTATGATGAAAAATTTAATAAAAGATTTGAAGGTACAACTACAAAAGATGTGAAATATTTAGAAAAATATGATATAAACGGTTGTATAATTGGATATGAAGATATTACTTTGTATGCTAGATGGATTCCTAATATTCAATGTCCTAACGAGATATCTTTAACTGTTAATTTTGAAACAAATGGTGGTTCTAAAGTTGATAAAGTAGTTTTGACTAGTAGAAACATTACTAATTTTAAATTAAACATTCCAATACCTACAAAAGAGAATTATAATTTTAATGGTTGGTATTATGACATTGATTTAAAAAATAAAGTTGATCTTTCTATGATATTTAATCCTGATTTAAGCAAATTTGAATGTAAGGATTTTGAAATTACGCTTTATGCTAGATGGGTACATAAAAAAACTGTAACTTTAAATGGTGTGTTAAAAGATGCTAATAGTGTAGTGATGCAATATTATTTCGTATCAATAGATGATAATGATTATCGAACTGTTACTGATAAGTTTGGTAAATTTGAATTAAATGATGTTATCGAAGGAGAACATAAGGTTACTATTAAAACTTTAAAAAATAAAGAAATTGCGTCTTCTAATATGGTTTTAAAATATGGTAATGATAAATATGAGGATGATTATGCCTTTATTTATGGAGATGATGAAGATAAATTATTATTAAATCTTTCTGTTGATAAGTACAATAATCTTGATATCGAAAAGAGAATACCTTTATATAAAAATGTATATTTTTGTGTAGGAATTAGCGCTGTAGCTGTACTTTTATTAATGCTTTATTTATTAAATAAAAACTATAAAAAATATGAGTATTAGTTTTAAAAATAAAAATCGTTCATTAAGTTGAACGATTATTTTTTTATTGCAGGTTTATAAAATTCTTTTTGAATTTTGTTTGTTGACCATAGTAGTTGATGAAATGGTTTATTAACTATTAAATCTAATTCACCAATATATTCATATACTTGTGGTTTGTATTTTAATTTGAATTTATTTAATTCTTTGTATGGATTTGTTTCACTAAAATCAGCAGTTATTCCATTCAAGTCTAAATATAAGTATCCCGCTTTTTTATATTCTTCAATTATTTTGTAGTATAAATATGTTTTAACGTCTATTCCAGTAAATTCACTATTGTTACCAGTCATTATAATTGTAATTCTTCCTTGATATTTTACTATAAATGCGCCACCAATAATTTCTTTTATATCGTTATCTTTCATTCTATTGTTGGCTGTTGCAATATCTGAAGAAATTCTTGCCATAATTTGGTCTGATTTCATTTTTCTATTATATATATCTGCATTATTTGGATTATCATGAAATTCTATATTAATTTTTTCATTTTTTTCTTGTTCAAATATATATTCTTTTTGAAGATATTTGACATATGTATCATAGTTAACTTCTATTAGCAATAAATCAACCATATTACTTTTAACAAAAGTGTTATAAAAATATTTGTAGTATGTTAATGTTTTTGTTTCTTTATCGTCGACAAATTTATAGAATGTTTCTAAATCATTTTCACCACCACTTACAATTTTTACACCACTTAATTCATATTTTTTCATATTATCTAGCATATTTTTATCTAAAACATTTTTGTCATAAGATTGAAGATTTATTATTGGTGTATATTTTGGTAATAAAGATTCAAAATATAAATTATCTTTTAATTTATCATAACCTAAGTTTTTTAATTGATCTATTAATTTTTTATTTCTTGAGCTTATTGTTTTGCTTTTTTCATCAAAATTTATTGTTGAATATGTTATTTCTGGATTTATTTTTATGAAAGCAAATCCTCTTTTGAAGAAGAAATCTTTAACTTTCTTTGTGAATTCTGAAAGTAAATCTGTATCATAATAATCTACTAAAAATCCTCTTGGGGCATACCCATATCTCATTCCTGTTCCGATAGATTTGTGTAATATTAAACTTGCGGCAATTAAAATATTGTTTTGAAAAGCTCCAATGTACATGACTGAAAAATCACTATATTTCATTAAATCACCATATTCTTTTGTTTGAAAGTAATTTTTAAGCATATGATTACTTGCAAATTCACCGAACACATTTCCATCTATCTCTTTTATTGTCATAGGATCCTCCTTTTTATCAAGATTAATTATAGCATATTTAGAAAAAAAATAGTATAATGTTATTATAAATATTCGGAGGGAATATCATGAGCAAAATTGCGAGTATTAAAGCTAGAGAAATATTGGATTCTAGAGGTTTTCCTACAGTTGAGGTTGAGGTTACAACTGAAAGAGGATTTAAAGGAATTGCATCTGTTCCATCTGGAGCTTCAACTGGTAGTAGGGAAGCTATTGAATTAAGGGATAATGATGGAAGATATTTTGGTAAAGGGGTTAGAAAAGCTGTTAATAATGTTAATACTATAATAAGTAATGCTTTAGTTGGCATGGAAGTATCTCATCAAAAAGAGATTGATACAACTATGATTAATCTTGATGGTACTTCAAATAAGAGTAATTTAGGTGCTAATGCTATATTAGGCGTTAGTATTGCATGCTTAAAGGCTAGCGCTTTTGAGGCTGGTAAAGAAGTTTATGAGTATTTGAATCCTAGAGAAAAGAAAATTCCTAAATTGATGTTTAATATTATCAATGGAGGTATGCATTCTAAAAATAATTTGGATATTCAGGAATTTATGATTGTTCCAAAGAAAGAAAGCTTTAGTGAAGGACTTAGATGTGCTAGTGAGGTATTTCATTCATTAAAGACTCTACTAGATGAAGATATGCTTGCTACATCTGTTGGTGATGAAGGTGGTTTTGCACCTAATTTAAATGATAATAAGAGTGCTTTAAATTATATAGTTAAGTCTATTGAAAGTGCTGGTTATATTCCTGGCAATGATGTATTTATTGCTTTGGATATTGCTGCTTCATCTTTATATAATAAAGAAACTAAAAAATATAAAATTGAAGATAAATTTTTGAATTATGAGGAGTTATTAGATTATTATTTAGATTTACTTGGTAATTATCCAATTATTTCTATTGAGGATCCTTTTGATGAGGATGATTATGATGGATTTAAATTAATTACAGAGAGGCTTGGTAAAGAAATAAATATAGTTGGTGATGATTTGTTTGTTACTAATATTAATGAGCTTAAAAAAGGTGTTCTAGAACATATGTGTAATTCTATACTTATAAAGCCTAACCAAATTGGAACATTTTATGAAATGTTAGAAACAGTTGTTTTTGCTAAAAAGAATCATTATACTACTATCATGTCACATAGAAGTGGGGAAACAACTGATACATTTATAATTGATGTTGCAGTTGCATTAAATATACCATTTGTTAAATGTGGTTCTGTTTCTAGAGGAGAGAGAATTTGTAAGTTTAACAGACTTCTTAAAATTGAAGAGGAGTTGAATGATAAAAATGAATGAAGATAAAAAGAAAAAAATTATAATAATTAGTTCTGCAATATTAGTTATTGTTTTAGGTGTAATTGTTTATTTGTTGATAAATTTAAATAATAAAATAAAAGATACTATTGAAACAAATGTTTTTGATTATTTGACTACTAAATATGTTAGTGAAGATTATGATCTTAGTTATTCTCCATTAATTGGACTTTTGAATTATAATTCTGATGATATACTTAATCAATCATTTAGTATTTTGGATTTGGAATATACTAACTTTTTCTATCATTCTATTATGAGTGATAATGATTTAAATAATTTATATAAGAGTGTTCTTGGAAAGTCTAAAAGTGAAGTAGATAATCTTTATGTTGAGTCTGTATCTAACTGCTATTATAACCAGAAGAAACTAAATAAATCTTTAAATTGTGATCTTATTTGTTCTAAAAGTGAAAGTGAAATAATGGAAGAAATGAGAAATAAATTAAATTGGATTAATGTTAGTAGTGAAGATGTTAGTAATTTTTGTTTGAAAAATATAAGTTATGATGAAAATAGTATTGTTAATAAAACTATAATTGATATAAATAAATTAAAGTCAGTATTTAAAGATGTTACTGGTAAAGGATTAGATGTACCATATGAGATTTTAAATAATAATAGTTTATATAAATATAATGCATATGCTGTAACTAATATTAAAAGATTAAATGAATATATTATAAATATTGAAAGTGTTAAATATAAATCTAGAATTGGTAAAAAATATACATTAGAGTATATTGCTAAAACTAATATGAATAGAGAAATTAATGGTGTAGTTGTATTACAAGAAAATGAAAATGGTTATTATATACTATCTAATTCACTTGAAACTGTACTAAAATAATTTGCATATTATATAGTTTTATAGTATAATACTTATCGAAGCGAGGAAAAATCATGGAAAAAGTATTAATGGTAATATCTGTTTTATTAATAATGATAGTGTTGTTACAAAGTAATAAAGCTAGTGATGCTAGTCAAATTATTACTGGTGGAAATAGTATGTTACTTGGTAAATCTAAAGAAAGAGGAGCTGAAAAGTTTATTACTAATATTACTTATCTTTTAGGTTTTGCATTTATTATTATTTCATTTATATTATCTATATAGAATAAAATAGTGTATAAAAAGTTCATATTTGTTATGAACTTTTTTATTTATGTGTTAAAATTATTGTGAGGTTATGATATGAGAGATAAGTTATTACAAATAATTAAAGATAATAATAAAAGAATGAATCCAACTGAAATAATGGAACATATTAAGAAAGATTATAGTGTTTCAGAACTTAGAGAAGTTGTTCATGAATTGGATTTAATGTGTAGAGATAGTATATTAAGAGTTTCTCATGGTAATACATATGTTCTTAATGATTTATTAACTGGTGTTCTTGATGTTCATGAGAAAGGTAATGCTCATTTGTTAATAAAAGATGGTGAAGATATTTTTATAGCTAGAAATAATTTAAAAGGTGCTTATGATAAAGATACTGTATTAGTAGAATATATAAGTAAAGATAAGGGTGAGGGAAGAGTTGTAAAAATATTATCTCGTTCTTTAGGAAGAAGTCTAGGTGAAATTGTTGATAATGATGGTAAATTAAGTGTTGTTTGTTTAGATAAAAAACTTCCTTATGAAGTAGTTGTAGATTTAGATGAATGTAATTTTACTTTAGTTGATGGTTTAATAGTTCATTTAGCATATGTTAAAGATATATCTAGAGGTAAAGTATTAGCTAAGATAGATAGAGTCATTGGACATAAAAATGCTCCTGGAAATGAAACTGAGATTGCTATGATAGCAAGTGAATTCAATGTCGATTTATTTTTCCCAGAAGAAGTTAAAGAAGAAGCAAAAAAGTTTCCACAAAATTTAGATCCAAAAGATATTGAAAAAGAAATATCTCATGGAAGAATAGATTTAAGAGGGGATACAACTACTACAATTGATGGTAAAGATACTAAAGATATAGATGATGCTGTTCAAGATGAAGTTTTACCAAATGGAAACTATAAAGTTACAGTAGATATTGCAGATGTTAGTTATTATGTTAAGATGGGTTCTGCTATATGGAAATATGCTGAACATAAAGGAAATTCTGACTATTTAGCTAATAAGGTTGGACCTATGTTACCAGTTGAATTATCTAATGGAATTTGTTCTTTAAATCCTAATGAAGATAGATTTGCTATGACATGTACTATGGAAATAGATCATTCTGGTAGAATAGTTAATTCTGAAGTATTTACATCTGTTATTAAATCTAAAAAGAAAATGAATTATGATGCAGTTCAAGATATAATTGAAAATAAAGAAACTGAAGATACTAAAGATTACACTACAATTAAGTATACTGTTAAAGAAAATGAAACTGCCGAAGATATTGCTTTTAAAAATTGTATTACTGTTGATAGATTATTAGAATTTAATAAAAGTGATGATATTAAACCTGGTAATGAAATAAATATTCCTATAAGAGATGTAATTAAGTTAATGAGTAAAATATCTAAGATTATGGGAAGTAGACTTGAAAAAAGAGGTAAGATTAATTTTGAAAGTAGTGAACAAAAACAAATATTTGATGAAAATGATAATATTATAGATGTTAAACCTCGTGTACAAAGAGAGGCTGAAGAATTAATTGAAAATCATATGATATTTGCTAATGAAGGATTTACTATTTATACATGTACTATGTTAAGTACTATTTTTCCAAGAATGGTTCCTTTTGTATTTAGAATTCATGAACAACCTAATCCTAAAAAGATTGATGACTTTATGAATATGCTAGGTGTTTTTGGAATAAATTATCCTCGTAAAATTAATTCTGATAATGTAAGTAGTAAAGATATTCAAGAATTATTAGAATATTTAAGTGAAAAAGATAATTTTAGAATACTTAGTAAAAAGTTACTTAGAAGTATGCAAAAAGCTAGATATTCTCCAGATAATATGGGACATTTTGGAATAGCTAGTGAGAATTATTGCCATTTTACTAGTCCAATTAGAAGAATGGCAGATTTATTAGTTCATACAATATTTAGAACATTTATAGTTGATCATGATGATAGTGATGCGACTGCTAGATTTTGGAGTTCTTATTTGCCTGAAGTGTGTGATCATATTTCTGAATGTGAAAAAGTTAGTGCTGAATGTGAGTATGCTGTTGATGATTACTATAATGCTAAGTATATGGAAGATAAAATTGGTCAAGTATTTGAAGCAACAATTGATGGAACTATGAATGGATGTTTCTTTGTTGAAACAAATGATAAATATATTGAAGGAAGAGTAGATTATATTATTAATCGTGAAGATTCATTACTTCTTAAAGATATGACTGATAAAAATGAAATAGAGCAATTTATAGCAACTCATATAAAACCATTTGATTTTGATTATAATGAAAATGTTTATGGTTATACAAGACGTGGAAGAGTAGTATATAGATATGGTGATAAAATTCTTGTTCAATGTATTGGAAGTAATCCAGAATTAAGGGAAATTGATTTTGCTTTAGTAGGGAAGTTATAATATGGAAATTGTTAATAGAAAAGCACATCATGATTATTTTGTTAAATCTACATATGAAGCTGGTATAGAACTTATGGGTACTGAAATAAAAAGTATTCGATTAGGAAATGTTAATATTAATGATTCTTATGCTAGAATTAAAGATAATGAAGTATTTCTTGTAAATATGTATATTGGCAAATATGAAGAAGGTAATATATTTAATCATGATGAGAGAAGAAGTAGAAAATTACTTTTACATAAAAAGGAAATTATTAGAATAAATCATGAAATTGAAACTAATAAATATACATTAATACCTTTAAAATTATATTTTAAAAAGAATAAATTAAAAGTAGAGTTAGGTCTTTGTCAAGGTAAAAAATTATATGATAAAAGGCAGACTATAAAAGAAAGAGATATTAAAAGACATGAATATTTAGAATATTAAAGTAATATAATGTTTTAGGTGGTAATATGAAAAAAGTTCCTAAAATATTTGTTAATAATCTAAGTAAAATTAATAATAATAAAGAAGTATTTTATTCATATAAGGATAATGATTTTGAATATGAGAAAGAAGAAGTCATTATTCCTAATGAATATGAAATGCAACAAAAAATAAATAAGTTATTTAGAAGTAATGATTTTATTTATAAAAAGAAATTTCATATAAAGACTATTAATGGTGAAGGAACTTATACTGTTATTTCTAAAAGTTATGATTATCTTTTAACTATTGATGGTGAAAAAATATTGATTAAAAATATTATTAATATTGAAGAGGCTTAATTTTAAGTCTTTTTTTATTAAAATACTTGATTTTATTATTAAAATTTGATATTATTTAATCACACAAAGATGTGTTTTTTTTTGGAGGGATTTTGATGAAGAAAATTAAAAGTTTCTTTAGAGGAGTTAAAAAGGAAGCAAAAGCAGTAAGATGGCCTGATATGAAAAGTTTAATTAAGTATTCTTGTATCACTATTGTAATGTTAGTATTCTTTGGATTATTCTTTTATGGTTTAGATGCTTTATTTGCAGTACTAAGGAGGATGTTCTAATGGAAGAAAAAAAATTATGGTATGTTGTTAATGCATATAGTGGACATGAAGAAAAGGTTAAAGATTACTTAGAATCTAGACGTGAAAGCATGGGAATGGAAAATAACATATTTAGAGTTATTATTCCACAAAGAACTGAAATTGAAGTTAAAGATGGTGTTAAAAAAGAAAAAGTACGTAAGATGTTTCCAGGTTATGTTTTAATCGAAATGGTTATGAGTGATGAAGCTTGGTATGTTGTACGTAATACTCCGGGAGTTACAGGATTTATTGGATCTTCTGGTAAAGGAGCTAAACCAATTCCACTATCACCAGCAGAAGTTAAGAAATTTATTGGTGAAGGAACTGAAGTTAGTGAAAAACCAATTAATACTGATGTTGAGGTTGGAGACACTGTATCTATTATAGATGGTCCATTCAAAGGAATGTATGGTAAGATTGAAAGCGAAGATAAAGAAAATGAAAAACTTACTGTTTTAATAGATTTATTTGGTCAAGAGACTCCAGTAGAAGTAGATTTAATTCAAGTATCTAAAAAAATGGATTAATAATTAAAACTGATTTTTATAAAAATTTTAAAAAAAATTAGCAACTTTATGAGTTGCTTTTTTTGTGTAAATTATAATATAATATACTTAATACTTTTAATATAGGAGGTAATATTATGGAATTAAAAGGAAGTAAAACAGAGGCTAATTTAATGGCTGCTTTTGCAGGAGAAAGTCAAGCTAGAAATAAATATACATATTATGCTTCAAAAGCTAAAAAAGAAGGATATGAACAAATTGCAGCTATATTTGAAGAAACTGCTAATAATGAAAAAGAACATGCTAAATTATGGTTTAAAGAATTACATAATGGAGAGGTTCCTAGTACTTTAGAAAACTTAAAGGATGCTGCTAGTGGTGAAAATTATGAGTGGACTAATATGTATAAAGAATTTGCTGAAGTTGCTCGTAGTGAAGGTTTTAATGAGATAGCAAGATTATTTGAAGGTGTTGGAGAAATTGAAAAACATCATGAAGAAAGATATATGAAATTAGTTGATAACATTGAAAATAATTTAGTGTTTGAAAAAGGTGAAGAAAAGATTTGGATATGTAGAAATTGTGGACATATTTATAAAGGAAAGAAAGCTTTAAAAGTTTGTCCAATTTGTAAACATCCTGAAAGTTATATGGAAGTTAAAGCTGAAAATTATTAGTGCAATTTTTGAATAAGTGTGGTAGAATAAATGGTAGAAAGTAAAGAGGGTATATTTATGAAGTGTGTTAGTTTAGCAGGACCAAAAAAATTGGTTGTTGAAGATAGAAAGGCTCAAGAAGGTAAAGAAGGCTATATCTTAATTGATGTAATTAAAGCTGGTATTTGTGGATCAGATATTCATTATTGGGTATCTGGTGAACCTAAAGGATTAGTAATGGGCCATGAATTTAGTGGT
The DNA here is from genome assembly GCA_900556025.1 of uncultured Mycoplasmatota bacterium. The sequence continues at coordinate 13,017 of USNG01000019.1, read as the reverse complement.
GTTGTTATTGATAATGGTGGAAGTAAAAAATTCAAAGAAGGAGATAGAGTTACTGCATTACCAATTTCTCCATGTATGACATGTGATGAATGTAAAAGTGGTGAATATCAAATTTGTAGTAAGACTTGGTCAGAAGCTATTGGTTTAACTGTAAATACACCAGGTGGATTTGGTGGAAGAGTATTGGTTCGTGAAGATATGGTAAGACATTTACCAGATAATGTTACTTATGAATCAGGAGCTATGGTAGAACCTGCAGCTGTTGCACTTAGAGCTGCTAATATATCAGGAATTAAAAAAGGTGATAAAGCTTTAGTTATTGGTGGAGGTATTATTGGTTTATTAACTGCATTATTTTTGAAGGCTAAAGGTGCTTCATATGTAGCTATAACTGAAACTAATGAATTAAGAGGACAAAAAGCTGTTAAATTAGGTGTTGCTAATGAGTGGTTTAATGCTTTAGATCCAAAACTAATGGAAAAACTATTTGCTAAAACTGGAAATGGTTTTGATGTTGTAGCTGATTGTTGTGGAAATAGTCCTGCTCTTACAAGTGGAATTATATTTACTAAACCAAATGGTCATTTAATATTAGTAGGTATTTCACTTGATAATGTAAGTATTCCTTTAGTAGCTGGTGTAATGAAAGAAATAAACATTAAAGGATCAATTGCTTATAAACCATCTGAATTTGATATGGTTATTAAGTTATTAGAAGCTAAAAAAATAAATTTAGAAAAATTTATTGATGATGTTGTAGTTCTTGAAGATACACAAAAAGCTTTTGAAAGATTAGCTAGTGGAAAAGATGATGCTGTTAAGATATTAGTTGATCCTAATAAACATAAAATTGTTCAAATAAAATAAACTTCACAATTGTGAAGTTTTTATTTTGGTATTCCATAAATATTTTTAGTAGTATCAAGAAATAAATAATCTTTTATAGGATAATAAGTTAAATAAAAGAAGTTAAAATATATAATTATGAATAATATTATTCCTAATAAATTATTATATTTAATCTTTTTAATATTAAATAACTTATATGTTAAAAATGCTATATAAATAAACATTATTATTAGAAGCATTATGTCTATAAACATACTATTTCCAATTTTATTATATATTGGTACATATATTATTAAAAATATAATTATACTTGATATTATCGATAAAGAATAAGAAAGAATAAAGTTATTTGTTTCAATTTTTTTCTTTTTGAAAATAAAATATTCAATTATCATATATAGTAGTACTGGAGTTGATAATAATTTCATGTGTTCCCATATACTTTCATTTACTGGGAAAAGAATACTTGATATAAAATTTGGAATTGTTTCATATGCAAAATGTGATAAGAAAGAAAGTGCAAACATAATAAATATACTTATAATTTTTATTTTTTTCATAATAATCATTTATAGTATACTTATTTTTAAAGAAAATATACGTTTAACCTATAAAAATCCTTGATTTTATGGGGATATTGTGTTATTATGAATAAGCAATTTGTATTTATATATACAAATTAGAAGTGGGAGATTATGGGATTATCGCGAACCACTCGCGAAAAAATAAACTAAATTATATGGGAGGTGTTTTTCGTGGCAAAGAACGTTGTAAAGAAAATTAAATTACAAATACCAGCAGGAAAAGCTACACCAGCTCCACCAGTTGGAACTGTTTTAGGTCCTGCAGGAATTAATCTACAAGAATTTTGTACTAAATATAATGATGCAACTAGAGAAAAAATGGGAGACATTGTACCAGTTGAAATTTCTATTTATGATGATAGAACATTCGATTTCGTACTAAAGACTCCACCAACTCCAACACTATTATTAAAAGCTGCTGGAATTGAAAAGGGTAGTACTAAGGGTGCTAACAATATTGTTGCAACATTAACTAAAGAAGATATCAGAAAGATCGCAGAAATTAAAATGCCTGATTTAAATGCTTATGATATTGATGCTGCTATTAGAATTGTAGCTGGAACTGCTAGAAACATGGGTATTGCAGTTAAAGGTCTTAATGATGCTGAAATGGCTGAGCAAGTAAAAGAAGCTAAAGAAGCTGAAGCACAAGCTGCTAAATTAGAAGCTGAACTTGAAGAAATGGAAGAAAGTGCTAAAGCTATGGCTGAAGGTGCTGGCGTTGAAGTAGAATCTACTGAACAATCTAAAGAAGAAGAAACTGAAAGCGAAGAATAAGATTATAAAATAATCGTGAGCAAATAAGATAATCCAAATACCACATAAGGAGGTTAAGTTTATGAAGAAACATAGTAAGATGTATGTGGAAGCATTAGGTAATGTTGAAAAGAATAAAGAATACAATGTTACTGAAGCGATCAAAGTACTTAAAGGTTTAAAGACTAGAAAGTTCGATGAATCTGTTGATTTAGCTCTTAAATTAAATATTGATGCTAAAAAAACTGATATGAACGTAAGAGGAAGCTTTGTTTTACCAAATGGTACAGGAAAAACTAAAAGAATTTTAGTTATTACTAAAACTAAGGCTAATGAAGCAGCAGAAGCAGACTATTGTGGTGCTGAAGATATGTTAGAAAAAATCGAAAAAGAAAATTGGTTTGAATTTGACACTATCGTTGCTACTCCAGAAATGATGCCTGCGTTAGGTAAATTAGGTAAAGTTTTAGGACCTAAAGGTTTAATGCCAAACCCAAAACTTGGAACTGTAACAACTAATGTTAAAGAAGCTATTGCTAACATTCAAAAAGGTATGGTTGAATATAAGAATGATTCTTATGGAAATTTACATTTATCTGTAGGTAAATTATCATTTAGTGAAGATAAATTAGAAGAAAACATCAGAGCTATCGTAGCAGAAATTGTTAAGAATAAACCTACTGGTGTTAAAGGTACTTTCATTAAGAATGTAAGTTTATCATCAACTATGAGTCCTGGAATTAAAATTGATAGAAGTTCTTTAGGATTATAATAAAATTAAGTCTGAGAAATCAGACTTTTTTTGTGTTTAAAAATGTGTTAAAATATGCGCAGGTGATAAGTATGAAATTATTATTACATATTTGTTGTGCTCCTTGTAGTGCTGCTTGTATAAAGGTTTTAAGAGAAGAAAATATTGATATAGTTGGTTATTGGTATAATCCTAATATTCATCCATTTAAAGAATATGATAATAGACTTAAAGCATTAAAAGAATATTCTAAAATGATTAATTTGAATGTTATATATGATGATTTCTATGGTTTAGATGAATTTGTTAAAAATACTGTAAATATCATTGATAATAGATGTGGATATTGTTATTTATCTAGAATGGAAAGAGTAGTTAAGTATGCTCATGATAATGGATATGATGCATTTAGTTCTACTTTATTTATTAGTCCATATCAAAAACATGATTTACTTAAAAGTATTTGTGAAAATTTAAGTAAAAAATATAATATTCAATTTTTATATAGGGATTTTAGACCATATTATGAACTTGGAAGAGAAATGTTTCGTGAAACTGGATTATATATGCAAAAATATTGTGGATGTATTTTTAGTGAAAGAGAAAGATATAAAAAAGAAATTGATTCTTCTAAAATTAAGAGTGATAAATTAAATGTTGAAACTTTAGAAAGAATTAAATTGTCATGGAATATTCCTGGTTTAAATATTAAAAAGAGTAATGGAAATAGTGAACTTTTAGATTTAATTTTGAATTTAAAATTTAAGAATTCTGTCCATAAACTATATGAAAAGTATATTCATAATAATTTAAAATCTATAAAGTGTGTTTATATTAATGATGAATTGATTGGTTTTTATGATAAAAATTATGATATTTATTTAAAAAAAGAATATTTGAATATGGGAATTGAAGAGGAAATAAAAAACCATTAGATTTATTTGTCTAATGGTTTTAATAATACTCCAGTAGAGATTAATCCACAAATTCCTACTAAAGCATAAACAAAGTTTGTTAAGAATGTATCTACACCGAATAGTAGTGATACAAGGTTAACATTAAATATTCCTACCATTCCCCAGTTTATAGCATCAATTATTACCATAACTAGTGCAACTTTATAAATTGTGTTCATTATTCCTCCTTACTAGTTATTAGTTTACTCTAGTATTAATTTTCTATTCATATAAATTTTTAAACTAAATATAATTTAGTGTGAAGGGGGAATTAATATTAAAAAGATAGTATTAGTATTATTAATGGCTTTATCATTAGTTGGATGTTCTAAAATGGATTCTAAAGAGGCTATTAATAAATATAAGAAAACATTAGAAAGCAATAGTAAATATACAATGACTGGTCAGATGAGTATTATTAGTAATGAAGAGAATTATCAATATGATGTTAGTGTAGATTATATGGAAGCTGACTATTATAAAGTATCTTTAGTTAATAAAGATAATAGACATGAACAAATTATATTAAAGAATGATAATGGTGTTTATGTTGTTACTCCTAGTTTAAATAAAAGTTTTAAATTTCAAAGTGAGTGGCCTTATAATAGTAGTCAAGCATATATATTATCTAGTTTACTTAAGGATTTAGAGAATGATTCTAATGTAGTATTTGAAAGTAAGGATGATAAATATATATTATCTAGTACAGTAAATTATCCTAATAATAGTTCACTAGTAAGTCAAAAAATTATATTTGATAAAGATATGTTACCAACAGAAGTAAATGTTTATAATAAAGAGGGAGTAGCTAATATAACATTTAAAATATCTAAAATTGACTTTAAATCTAAAATAGATAAAACAACTTTTGAAATTGATAATACTAAGAGTGAAGGTGAACTTGATGATGTTAGTTCTTTAGATGAAATAGTATATCCGATGTATTTGCCTACAGGTACTGAATTTAAAGGTGAGCAAACTACAGAGGCAGATACTAAAAGAGTTATATTGACTTTTGGTGGAAATAAGTCATTTACATTAATTGAAGAAGTTTCTAGTATACCTGAAAATTTTGAAGTAACTAGTGTTTCTGGTGATCTTGTTCATTATGAAAATATACTTGGAACTTTAAATAACAAAACTCTTAATTGGACTATGAATGGTAAAGATTATTATATTATTTCAGATAATTTAACTAATGAGGAATTATTAAAAGTAGCTTCTTCTACATCAACAGTATCGTTAAATAAATAAGTATTAGGAAACTAATGCTTTTTTTTTGGTTTTGTGATATTATTTAAATATAATAAAGAGGGAAATATGAAGGATAAGACTAAATATACAATATTAATTTTCACATTTGTTATGCTTGTTTGTGTAGTTACAATTACTCATTTGTTTATACATTATGAAAAAGATGGTAGTGTTTTAGTTAATAAGAAGTATTATGATATTGTTTATTCTAATTTGAATATTGATTATGATACTAGTATGAGTGTTAAAATTAATGAAGATAATGATACTATTAAAGTTAATATTCCAAATTTAAATGAGTTTAAGAAAAGTGAATCTTTTAGTTTAGATGTTAAAAATATAGGTAATATTGATGCTAGTATTAGTGAAGCTAATATAATGAATATTGATACTAATGTTCCTAAATCAAAGGTTAAAGTAGATGTTTCTTTGTTAGAAAGTAATGTTATAAAGGGTAGTGAAAGTAAGAAACTTAATGTCACTATTACATATTTAGGTGATAATACAGCTCTAAATCCATACTATAATTTTGTTATTAAGTATGTTTTTGATGAAGTAAATCTTTAAAATTAAAATAATATTTGATATAATTAGGTAGAAGATTATAAGGAGGATACATGAAAGAAATAATATCAAGTTTAGATATTGGTTCATCTACAGTTAAATTGATTGTTGGCGAATATTATGATGGTGAAGTAAATGTACTTGCAGTATCCGAAGTAAAATCTAGAGGGGTTAAAAGAGGATTAATTGCTAGTCCTGAAGATGCATTAGTTTCTATTAAAGAAGCTTTTAGTAGATGCGAAGAGATGCTAAATATTAAAATAGATAAAGTTATTTTGAATGTTCCATCATATTATGCTGAATTTGTTGCAAGTGAGGGAAGCCATAAAATAAATAATGAAAGTGGATTAGTCGAAAGTGATGATTTACTTAAATGTTTACAATCATGTGTATATAATAAAGTTCCAAATAATAAAGAATTTATTAGTATAACACCAACTTTATTTAAAGCAGATGATAAAGTAGTTAGTGATCCTAAAGGGGTTAAGTGTAATAATTTAGAAGTTAAAGCTATTATAAGTTTAGCTCCTAAAAAAAATGTTTATACTTTGATAGCGTTACTTGAAAATATTAATGTTACTGTAGTTGATATTAATTTTGGAAGTGTATCTGATTATTATGAATTTAAGAATTCTAATATGGATAAAAAGAATACTGCTGTTGTAAACATTGGAGAAGAGAAAACGGAAGTAAGTATATTTAAAAAAGGCATATTAGTAGAAACAGAAAATATCGATATTGGTGGTAAGAATATTGATAGAGATATATGTTATATTTATGATATAAGTAGAAAAGATGCTAAGATGTTGAAAGAGAAATTTGCTTTAGCTAGTAAGAGAAATGCATCTACTTCTTGGTGTGAGGATGTGTTGACAAACTCTAAAGAAAATATTAAAATAAATCAATATGAGATTAGTGAAATTATATGTTCTAGAATAAAAGAAATACTTGATTTATCTAAAAAGCAAATTAATCTCTTAACAAAGATGGAAATAAGTTATATAATATTTACTGGAGGAACTACTGAATTAAATGATTTTAACTTGGTAGTTGATGAAATATTTGGTAAAGAGATGGAAGCTTATAAAGTGCGTGAAATAGGTTGTAGACATAATAAATTTTCTAGTGCTTTAGGATTAATTAAATATTATCATGACAAGTTATCTTTTAGAAATAAAGTTGCTTATACAGTAGATGATACTAAACAAGAAGAATTAATAAATAATAAAAAATCTAATAATAATACAGTACTCGGAAAAATATATGGTTATTTTTTCAATAATTAAGGAGTGAAATATGAATAATAAACTGGAAATGGATCAAATAGCTGATATAAAAGTTATTGGTGTAGGTGGCGGTGGTTGTAACGCTGTTAACAGAATGATAGATTCAGGTCTTAGAGGTGTTGAATTTATAGTTGCTAATACTGATCAACAAGTATTAAATGCTTCAAATGCAGAACATAAGATTCAATTAGGTAAGACTATTACTAAAGGTAGAGGAGCTGGTACAAGACCAGAAGTTGGACGTGAAGCTGCTTTAGAAACTAAAGAAGAGATTGAAGATGCTTTACGCGGTGCAGATATGGTTTTTGTTACTTGTGGACTTGGTGGTGGTACTGGAACTGGTGCTGCTCCTGTAGTTGCTGAAATAGCTCAAAATTTAGGATGTTTAACTGTAGCTATTGTTACTAAACCATTTAAATTTGAAGGTAAGAAAAGAATGGATTATGCTTTAGTTGGACTTGATGAATTAAGAAAACATGTTGATACTATTGTAGTAATTCCTAATGATAGATTAAGAGATTTAATTGATAGATCTACACCACTAGATGCTGCATTTAAAGAAGTTGATAATGTACTTAGATTAGGTGTTCAATCAATATCTGATTTAATTAGTGTTCCAGGTCTTTTGAATTTAGACTTTGCAGATGTTAGAACTGTAATGGAAAATAGAGGAGACGCTTTAATTGGAATAGGTGTTGGATTTGGAGATAATCGTGCTGTTGAAGCTGCTAAACAAGCTGTTAATAGTCCACTTTTAGAAGCTACTATTAATGGTGCTGTTGATTGTATTGTTAATATAACTGGTGGTACTTCAATGACATTATTTGAAGCAGAAGATGCTGTTGAAGTTGTAAGAGCTGTTGCTAATACAGATGTTAACGTTATATTCGGTGCAGTAATTAATGAAGCTTTAACTGATGAAATTGTTGTTACAGTTATTGCTACAGGATTTGAAGATTCAACTGAACCATTATATAGATCAATTGAAGGTGAAAAGAAACCAATTCAAGAGATCAATGATGACGATGAAGGTGATGATGAATTAGATATGCCAGCATTTTTAAGAAATAGAGATTTTTAAGAACTTGTAAAAGTTCTTTTTATTTACATAATATTTACAAAATAAGTTGCGTTGATTTTTTATGAAGTCTATAATGATTATTAGAGTAGTACGAGATGAAGCTACGAGAGGGAGGTTATATGAAAGATGTAAAGCAAGCTAAAAAGCCTGCTAATAAAAATAATAAGAATACATCTGTTAAAAAGACTGAAGCACCAAAAGCTAAAGTTAAAGATACTAAAGTAGTTATCAAAGAAGTTGAAGAAATTGAAGAAAATTTCTTAGATGATGAAGATGATAACAGATTAATTATTTTTATAGCTATAGCTATTTTAGTGATAGTTGCTACTGTAATATGCTTGATTGTTGGTTGTGATAAGAAAGAAGTTAATGAACCTAAGAAACCAGAAGATGATGTTATAGTACCAATTGAAGATGACAAGAAGAATGATACACAAGATGATACAAAAGTTGTAGTTAAAAAGACTACAGTAAAAAAGACTACAGTAAAAAATACTACTAGTGAAGATAATAAGGAAAGTGAGGCAGTAACTTATAGAGTACAATTCTTATTAAATGATACTAGTAAAACTCATAGTGAGAAAGTAGTAAGTGGTGGTAAAGTAGATAAATATTTACCAAGTGGATATAATAGTTGTAAATATTATACTGATGAAAATTTAACTCAAGAATTTAATTTCAATAATGAAGTTAATGAATCATTAAATATTTATATGAGTTGTGAATTAACAGTTTATACTATTGTTTATGACATTGAAAGTGATAATCCTACAACATATACTGTTGAAGATGGAGAAATATCACTAAAGAATGGAAAAGTTGATAATATATTTGATGGTTGGTTTACTGATATAGAATTAACTAATAGAATATATAGTTTAAATCCAAGCATTATAAAATATGCTAGTGATAATACTATTAAATTATATAGTGATAGTAGAGAAACAATTGAATTTGTTTATTATGATGAAAATGATGTTGGTGTTATTGGAGATACTGTTGATAATGACAATGAAAAAACTATTACTATATTTGAAATGAATAATGATTCAGTATGTTATAGTGGTGCATTCTTAGGATGGACTAAGACTAAAAATAGTAACCAAATTGATTATGTGGGAGGAGAAAGAGTAACTTTAGAAAGTGACTTATATTTATATCCTGTATGTGGTAAAGCTAAAATAGTTTACTATAATGAAGATGAGGCTGTTACTATTGGAGTTAAGGAAGAAGAAGTTAAAGATTTAGAATTACCAGAAGAGCCTGTAGAAGATTTAGGTGTAAAAGCTCCAACATATTTTGTTAAGAGTGATGTTAAATCTGATAATACTAAAGAAATAATAGATGATAGTGAATTAGAGATTAATAATAATCAAATAAGACTATCTGATGTTATTAAGAATGCTGGTTCTTCATATGAAAAACCTAATGTTGGTGATAACGTAGTTGAAAAAGAAAAAGTATTCGACGGTTGGAAACAAGTTGAAAAGACTGAAACTATTGATCTAGAAACTGGTGAAACTTTAGAAGTAACAATTGTAATTGATGAAGATGCTACTAATGAAGAAATAAAAGATCAAATTGATCCAAGTGATGAAAATATTCCAGCTAAGACTGAAATAGAGTTAGAAGCTAAATGGGTTGAACAACCAGAAGATATTGCTGAAACTAAAGAAGATAGTGAAACAGTAGATACAGTAAATGAAGCTGCAGCTACAGAAGACGTTGAAACTACAATGTAATATTTAGCATCCTTTATGGATGCTTTTTTATTGTTTGAAAAAATGTTATAATTAAAAAGAGGTACAATTATGAAAATTATTTTAGGTGACATAGAGATTGATGTATACGTAGAAAGAAAAAATAATAAAAATATGTATTTAAGAGTTAAAAAAGATGGAATACATATAACATGTAATTATTTAGTACCTAAATCTATGATAATATCTTTTATTAAAAATAATGAAAAAGCTATATTAGAAGGATATAATAGAGTTAAAAAGAAAGAAGAAAAAGAAGAATCATTTTATTACTTAGGTAAAAAATATGATGTAGTAATTATGAATACTATATCTAAAATAGAATTTGTAGAAGATAGAGTATTTGTTAAGAATAAAACATATTTAGATACATTTTTAACTAATGAAGCAAAAAAAATATTTAATGAAAGAGTAAAAGTGTGTTATAGTATGTTTGAAGAAGAAATACCTTATCCTAAAGTTATGATAGGTAAAATGAAAAGAAAATGGGGATATTGTAAGAAATCAGAAGAATTAATAAAATTAAATTTTGAATTAATTAAATATCCTATAGAAGAAATAGATTATGTTATAGTACATGAATTATGTCATTTTTTAGAGTTTAATCATTCTAAGAGATTTTGGGGTTATGTTAAAAAATATTATCCTAATTATAAAAAAGCTATGAGTGTTTTAAAGGAGGAATAAAATGTTAATTACATCTAAAGATAATAGTAGAGTTAAAGAGATGAGAAAACTTTTAAATAGTAAATATTCTAAAGAAAAAGGAGAATTTATTGTTGAAGGTGAGAATTTAATAGATGAAGCTATTAAGAATAATTTATTAACTGAGTTATATGTTTTAGATGGAGAACAGTGTAAGTATGATTTTCCATATAATAATTTATCTCTTGATGTTATGAAAAGCATTAGTGATTTAAAAAGTACTCCTAGGGTAATTGGTGTATGTAAATATAAAGAGAAGTGTGATTTAGGAAATAGAATTGTTATTCTTGATGATGTTCAAGATCCTGGGAATGCTGGTACTATTATTAGAAATTGTGTTGCTTTTGATGTTGATAGTGTTGTGTTTTCTTTAAATAGTGTTAATCCTTATAGTGAAAAGGTTCTTAGAAGTACTGGTGGTATGATATTTAATACTAATGTGATTATAAGTGATTTAGAGAGCATTATTAGTGAAATTAAGTCTAAAGGGATAAATGTTATAGGCACAGCTTTAAATTCTTCTGTTAGTCTTGAAAATAGTGTTAAAAGTGATAAGTATGCTGTTGTATTTGGTAATGAAGGAAATGGTGTACATAAAAATATATTAGATTTATGTGATGAAATAGTTAGAATTGATATGAATAGTAAGTGTGAAAGCTTAAATGTAGGAGTATCTAGTGGTATAATTCTTTATTATTTATTTAAGAGGTAGTTTATGATAAAATATATTTATGTTGGGAAAATTGTTAATACTCATGCTTTAAAAGGTGAAGTTAGAATCATTAGTAATTTTGAATATAAAGATAGAGTATTTATTCCAAATAATGTTCTATATATTGGACAATTTAAAGATAGAGAAGTAATTGAAACTTATAGAAAACATAAACAATATGATATGGTTAAATTTGTTAATATAGACTATATAAATGATGTTTTAAAATATAAGGGATGTAATGTTTATATTGATGAAGATAGTTTAAAGTTAGATTCTGATGAAATATTAGAAGATGAATTTTTATTAATGAGTGTTTATGATGATGATAAGTTAATTGGTAAAATTGAAGAATATAGATGTGATAATGGTAATAAAATGATTAGATTAAATGGTAAGTTTATTCCATATAATAAGGATTTTATTACTAAAATAGATAAAGAAAATAATATTATTTATATGCATGATATAGGGGTATTTTTATGAGAATAGATATTTTGACTTTATTTCCTATGATGTTTGAAGGTTTTAAGACTGAAAGTATTATTAAAAGAGCTATTGAAAAAGGAAAAGTAGAAATTAATATTATTGATATTAGAGATTATACACCATATAAAAATAATCAGGTTGATGATTATCAATTTGGTGGTGGTGGTGGGATGATTATGATGTGTGAGCCTGTATATAATGCAGTTGAAAGTATTAGAACAGAAGATTCACATGTTATATTACTTACTCCTAGAGGAAAAACTTATAATCAAAAGAAAGCATATGAATTTAAAGAAAAGAAACATTTAATTATCATATGTGGTCATTATGAAGGGTTTGATGAGAGAATATATAATCTTGCTGATGAATTTGTATCTATTGGTAATTTTATATTAACTGGAGGAGAGTTACCTGCGATGATGATCAGTGATTCAGTTATAAGACTTATTGATGGTGTTATAACAAGTACTAGTTTAGAAAGTGAAAGTTTTAATGATAATTTATTAGATTATCCAGTGTATACTAAACCAAGAGACTTTAGAGGAATGGAAGTTCCAGAAGTACTTCTAAGTGGTAATCATAAATTAATTAATGAATATAGAGAAGAAGAAAGAAAAAGAATAACAAAGGAATACAGAGACGATTTATTATAGGGTGGTAATATGAAATACGTAATTGATAAAAAGAATGTTAAAGAAGAAAAGTTAATGTATTATAATGTTAAAATGAAAGGGTTAACTGTTTCCCCTAAGAATGCAGTTCCTGGCCTTACTATTAAAGCTAAAAAAATTACACTTATTGATTCTGAACTTATAAAAGAATATATTAAAGGAAGAATTAATAGAAAAATAGATAAAATAGTTAAATTTATGTTACGTATTTTAAGTGATGAAGATACTGGAGAAGATGATTCTGGATTAGTTATTGATGAAGTTAATAAATTAAAAGGAATAATAATTAATAAATATAAAGAATATTTAACTGAAAGTGAATATAAAGCTTTACTTACAAAGTTAATACTTTTAGAAGAAGAATTTCAAAAAAATTATAATCAAAAAATGTATATGAATTATGTAAGCAATATTTATTATGAAGAAACTGATACTAAAGGAAGAGGAAGATAAATAAATAAATAAAGTTCTAGGAAAAGCTAGAACTTTTATTGTGGAGTAATTTAAGCATAAAAAAAAACAACTCAATTGAGTTGTAATTATCAATGGTGACCCGTACGGGATTTGAACCCATAAATGCACGCGTGAAAGGCGTGTGT
>USNG01000018.1 GCA_900556025.1 uncultured Mycoplasmatota bacterium | reverse complement strand
AGTTAAATAGCGATGATGACTTTGTAACATTTATAAGCAGAGAAGAAGATCAAGAAAAAACTGAGAATGCTTTAAGAACTATTATTTCTGAGAAAAATGAAGAATTAAAAAATAGTAGAGAAGAACTAAAAAGCAAAGATGAAGAACTAAAGACTCAAAAAACTAAACTAAATATAGAACATGCAAAAAAATTAAAAGAAAATAATGTTGATGTTAAAATTATTTCTGATACAACAGGATTAACTATTGAAGAAATAAAAAAATTATAAACATTACTTTTAATGTATGTTTACACTTATTATGCATAAACTATAATTGATATTTAGTACTTATAGTGGTATAATATGCTAGAAAGTTGGGATAGGAAATGTCAAAAAGAAAGAAGAAAAATACTGTTTTAAGAATAATTAGTGGTTTTTTATGGTTACTTGCTTTAATATCTATGGGATACTTGTGTTATTTAATATATACTGCTAATATATTACCAACTAAATACTATATGATTTTAGTAGGTGTAATGGTATTTTTAATATTAATGTTTATCTTATTTATTAGAAATAAAAATTCAAGAGCTTGGATATTAATAATTTGCGATATTATATTTATTCCTTTGATTGGAATTACATATTTTGCTAATGACAAATTAGATGATACATTGAAATTTTTAAAAGATAATTTAAATGCTAAATATGAAACTAATATATATAATGTTGTTGTTAATAAAAATTCAAATATTAATTCAATAAGTGATTTAAATAATAAAACTATAAAATTAGTTAATGATATGGATGATAAGACTTTACTTGAGAAGTCTATCAATAAAAAAATAAAAAATAGTAAATTAGAATATAGTGAAAATGTTGCTGAATTATTATATGAAGTTAAAGATAATATTGAAACTATAATTATTGTTAATTCAGGTAATTATGATGCGATGGTTGAAGAAGATCAAGAATACACAAATAGTGTTAAAGTATTAGATACAATAGAGATTAAACAAAGAATAGAAAATACATCTACAGGAGTAGATGTAACAGAAGACCCGTTTATTGTTTATTTAAGTGGAATAGATACAAGAAGTGGTAAGTTACCTGCTAAGAGTTTAAGTGATGTTAATATTTTATTAGTTGTTAACCCAACTGAAAAAAAGATTTTGATGGTAAATACACCTAGAGATTATTATGTTCAATTACATGGTAAAACAGGACTTAAAGATAAATTAACTCATGCTGGACTTGTTGGTGGAGTAAACATGTCTATGTCAACATTAGAAGATTTATATGAGATTAAAGTTCCATATTATGTTAGAGTTAATTTTAATGCAGTTGTAAAATTAGTAGATGCTATTGATGGTATTACATTATACAATGATCAAACAAGAAGTTTTAGTTGTTGGACTGATAGAGATTGTGTGTTTAAACCTGGAAATAACAAAGTAAAAGGTAAATGTGCTTTAGCATTTGCTCGTGAAAGACATACTTATACTGATGGAGATAGGCATAGAGGAGAAAATCAAGAACAAGTAATTCAAAAAATAATTGAAAAAGTTACTAGTTCTAAAACACTTATATCTAAATATTCAGATATACTAACATCTTTAAATGGTACATTTGAAACTAATATAACAACTGAAGAAATTACAAGTTTAGTAAAAATGCAAGTAGATGATATGAGTGGATGGACAATAGATACATACAATGTTTCAGGAAGCGATTTATATGCTTATACGTATAGTTACCCAAGTAGAGAATTATATGTAATGAATCCTAACTTAAAAACAGTTGAAGAAGCAAAAGTTAAATTAAACCAAGCACTTAACAAAAACTGATAAAAACTTATCAGTTTTTTTGTATAAAAATTTATAAATGGTTGAATAACTAAGTTTAAAATAGTATAATAGGTTTACAAGTTAGGAGTAGTTGCATAATGAATGAAACGTTAGAAGTCGAAAATACAAAGAAAATTTCAAAGTCTATAGTTCAAGAAAAGACAATAATTAATGATAATTATTTTTATTTGTTTGTAAAACGATTTTTTGATTTTATTGGCAGTATTGTTGGAATTGCATTTTTAATTCCAATTGTTATTGTTGTAAAAATTTTCTCTTTGTTTGCTAGAGACAATAATTCAATCTTCTTTGTGCAAGATAGAATTGGAAAAAATGGTAAAATTTTTAAAATGATAAAATTTAGAACAATGGTTCCCAATGCAGATGCTATTTTAGAAGAAATGCTAAAAAATGATAAAAAAATAGCTAATGAGTATAACAAATATAAAAAATTAAATAATGATCCTAGAATTACAAAAATCGGTAAACTTTTAAGAATTACATCTATAGATGAGTTTCCACAATTTATAAATGTATTTTTAGGTCAAATGTCCTTAGTTGGTCCTAGACCTTATTTGCCACGTGAGAAAAAAGATATGGGTAGTAGATACAAAACTATAACTACTGTTAAACCTGGCTTGACTGGATATTGGCAGGTTAGAGGAAGAAATAATACTGATTTTAATGATAGATTAAATTTAGATGTAAAATATGTTAAGATTAAGTCATTGCTTTTAGATTTAAAAATATTATTTAAAACTTTTGTGATAGTTTTTAAAAGAGATGGAGCTTTATAAGAGGAGAGTATTATGAAAAAAAGATTGGTTGTATTACTTCTTGTTGTATTGTTACTTGTAAGTGGATGTGGAAAAAAAGAAGAAAAGGTTGATTCTAATAAGGATAAAAATAATGATGTTCAAGTCGAACCAAAAGTTGAAGAAAAGAAATTAACTATAATAGATGAAGATTCTAAATCTAGACCTTACGCTATTATAATTAATAACTTACCATCTGCTATGAAAGTTCAAGCTGGTTTAGATCAAGCATATATGATTTATGAATTTCCAATTGAAGGTGGTTATTCAAGAAGTTTAGCTTTATTTAAAGATAAAACAACTAATAAAATTGGTACTATAAGAAGTGCTAGACAAAACTATATTGATTATGCATTAGAAAATGATGCAATATTTGTACATTGGGGTGGAAATCATCCTGCTTACGATGTAATTAAAGAAACTAAAGTAACTGATATAGATGCTCAAAGTTCTTCAAAACCATTCTTTAGGGATAATCCAGAAAAATTAGCAACAGAACATACTGGATATACAAGTTTAGAAAAATTAATTAATTATGCAACTAATACAAAAAAATATAGATTAACTACAGATGTTAAATCACCACTTAAATATACAACTGATATTATTGATTTAAGTAAGGCAAGCGATGCTAAAGAAGCTAAAACAGTTGAGTTAAATTATTCTGGTAGTTATAAATTAAAATATGTATATGATGAAAATACTGGGAGATATCAAAGATACTATAATAATAAAGAACATAAGGATTATTTTAATGGAAATAAATTTGATACTAAAAATATTATCATAACATTAATTGGAACTGGGAAAGTTAAAGGTTATACTGATACAGCTGGTACAAATTATACTGATTTATACAATATTGGTAGTGGTAGTGGGTACTATATAACTAATGGTTATGCAAGAGAAATTAAATGGAGTAAAGAATCTAGAAGCGCTCAAACTAAATATGCTTATACAGATGGAACAGAAGTAAATGTTAATGATGGCAATACATATATAAATCTTTTTGACAAATCAAAGAGTGTAAGTATTAAGTAAAAGAGTTGTATAAATTTACAACTCTTTTACTTTGTTTACTATTTTGCTTTTAATTTACTACTATAAATGGTATAATATTTTTGTCTGATATTTAATATTTTGGGAAGTGAAGAAATGAAAAAAGTAATCGATATCATATGTCCTTTATATAATGCTGAAGAATATATAGATGACTTATATAAATCTTTATTGATTCAAAAAAATGTAAATGTTGGGGAAATTCTTTTTTTATTAACTGAATCAAAAGATAATTCTGAACAATTATTGAAAAATAACAAATGTAATTATGAAATCGTTAAGAAAAGTGAATTTTCTCATAGCTTAACTAGAGAAAAAGCGGCTATGAAGAGTAATGCTGATATTGTTTGCTTTATTACTCAGGATGTTGTAATTAAAGATGATAAATGGTTATATAATTTGACAAAAAATATTCTTAAAGGAAATTGTGCTGCTGCTTATTCTAGGCAAATTACTAAGTATAATAATATAGAAAAATATACCAGAGAACGTAATTATCCAGATTATTCATTTATGAGATCAAAGAATGATATTGAAAAATATGGCCTTAGAACTTTCTTTTTTAGTGATGCTGCTAGTGCTGTGGATTTGAAGGCATTCAAAAAAGTAAAAGGATATGATTCTAAAAAATTAACAATTTCCGAAGATATGTATTTAGCTTATAAATTAATAACTAATGGCTATAAAATATCGTATGAGTCTGATTCAATAGTATATCATTCACATAATTTTACATTAAAACAAATATACGATAGATATAAGCTAACTGGTATTTTTTTTAAAGAAAACTCTTATTTGGATAATTATGGTACTAATAGTAGTGGCGCCGATTTAGCAAAATATGTACTTAAGAGAATAGTTCAAGAAAAAAATATTAAAATGTTTTTTAGATATCCATTTGATATGGCAGCAAGATTATTTGGCATGAAAGCGGGGAAAAGGTAATATGGAAGATTTAGTAAGTGTTATTATTCCTGTTTATAATGTTGAAAAATATTTGGATAAATGTGTTTCTTCTGTTATTGATCAAACATACACTAATTTAGAAATTATTTTGGTAGATGATGGATCTACCGATAGTTCTGGTAAATTATGTAATAAATGGTCTAAGTGTGATAAAAGAATCAAGGTATATCATAAAAAGAATGGTGGTTTATCTGATGCTAGAAATTATGGAATTAAAAAATCAGGTGGTGAGTATTTAGTTTTTATAGATTCAGATGATTATGTTGATGAAAGATATGTTGAATATTTGAAAAAACTTATTGTCAAATATTCAACGGATTTATCCATTTCTTCTTATAAGATTCTTTCTAAAAAAGTTCAAGATATTGGGGTTGGTTATAAAGAAGATTTATTGTCTCAAAAGGATGCTTTAAAGAGATTGGTCAATGAAGAGGGATTTACTGTTTCTGCTTGTGCAAAAATGTATAGAAAAAATTTGTTTGATTATATTTCTTTTCCAGTAGGAAAATTATATGAGGATAATGCTACTATTTATAAATTGATTATGAAATGTAACAAGATAGCTTATGGAAATAAAAGTTATTATTTTTATTGCTTGAGAAAAAATTCTATTACTAGATGTGAATTTAATGTAAAGAAAATGGATGCTATTGAAATGACTTCAATTATGTGTGATGATATTTCAAAAAAATATTCTGATTTAAGTGTTAATTGTATGAATAAAAAATTTAAAACAATGTTTGGCGTTTATGCACAAATGTGTTCATCTAAATTAAGTAATAATCAAGTGAAAAAATACAAAAGTGATTTAAGAAAAGAAATACTTCATGAGGGATGGACTTTGTTAAGAAATAAAAATATAAATAAAGTTAATTTATTGGCACTATTATTATCTACTTTGGGTTCATCTTTTGTAAAAATTGGATGGTATGTTTATAATATTAGGAAGGTATAAGATGAAAAAAATATTAAGAAGAATGCTACAGGTAATATATTTGATTAAATATGTTATATCTTTAATTGTTGCTCCCTTTTTTAGAAAAAAATATAATGATGTTTGGCTAATAGCTGAAAGGGGAGATGAAGCTAGAGATAATGGATTTTATTTTTATGAATATCTAAAAAAGAATCATACAAATCTTAATATCAAATATATAATTAAGAAAGATTCTTATGATTTAAAAAGAATTAATAAAAAAGATGTTGTTTATAAATCATCTTTTAAACATTTTGTAATTTTTATAAATGCAAAGTATTTGATTAGTACTCACCATATGGGTTACTCTCCAGATAGTGGTATGTTCTGGAAATTGGATGATAGAAACTTAATTTATTGTAAAGGAAAGAGAATCTTTATACAACATGGCATAATATATAATTATCTACCATCACTTGTTAATAAGAAAATAGATTTATTTGTTACATCTTCACCTATGGAATATAAATTTATATTAGATAACTTTGGATATAATGAAGATATTGTGAAATTAACTGGACTTTGTAGATTTGATGATTTAAATTCAGAAAGTGAAAGGTTTATATTATTGATGCCTACTTGGAGACAGTATTTATTTTATTCGTCAGATAATGAATTTAAAGAAAGCAGTTATTGTAAGAATTGGTTGAGTTTTATTAATTCAAAGGATTTGGAAAAAATATTATTAAAATATAATGTTAAAATATTGTTTTATCCACATTATGAAATACAAAAAAGAATTAAACTTATGAGTATTAATAATAAAATGGTTAAAATTTGTAAAAGTAGTGATTATGATATTCATACTTTATTAAAAAAATGTTCAATGCTTATTACAGATTATTCATCTACTTTTTTTGATGTTGCATATCAGAAGAAGCCAGTTTTGTTTTTTCATTTTGATTATGATGCTTTTTATTCAAAACATTATGAAAAGGGATATTTGGATTTGAAAAAAGGAGATTTTGGTGTTTCCTGTAAATCACTCAACATTCTTATAAAAAATGTTGAAAAAATATTGATGAATAATTTTAAAAATGAAGATAAATATGTTAAATTTGCAGATAAATTTTATGGATTTAATGATCAAAAAAATTGTTTAAGATTATATAATGAAATATTGAAAAAGTGAGGTGTATAGGTGTGAAAAATAGTTTAAATAGACTTAAGGATTTTATTTTAATTATGGCAATCATATTACAAGATGCAGGTCATTTTGGATTTTTACCTATCACTATTTTTCAAATTTTGATACTATTCCTTTGTTGTTTATATTTGGCTGAAATGCTTTACAAGAGAAAAATATTGTTTTTTGATAAAAAAATGACTATAATTCTTATATATATTTTACTTGTAACTTTTATAAATAAATTTGATTTTTCCACTATTAAAAGTGTTGTATATTTTTTAATACAATTCTTTGCTTTATATATGTATATTGGAGAAACTACAGTTGATAGAGTTAAAAAAGTTTTATATGTATCTGCTTTAATATTGGCAGTTTATGGTTTAGTGCAGTTTATTTCTTATCAGTTAGATTTTAAATATTTGTACGATATAACATTATATGGTTTTAAAACTAATGGTAATTATTTAATGGAAAATCGTTTTCATTCTTTATATGCCGAACCGGCTCACTTATGTGGCATATTGTCTTCGGGGTTATATATTGGTTTGGAAAAAAATAGAAATTATGCTTGGTATAAAACTCTTATTATTTTAGTTTTTGCTTTATTGACTTTTTCTACTATAGTATATTTTTCTTTATTTTTAGTTTTTCTATTATATTTGTTTAAAGAAAAGAATTTTAAAAAAACGATTGTCACGTTTTCTTTATTAATTATTGGAATTGTTTCTTTATGTTTGTTTAAACCTGATTTTATAAAAACTTCTATATATAAGATTGGTTCTCTTGTTAATCCTAATTCTATGAAGGGTGAAGATACTACTGGCTTTGCAATTATTTCAAATTTTAGAGTTGCTCATAGTAAAATTAAGGATGGTTATTATTTTGGAACAGGAATGTACTCACATAGATTCTATTATAAATTTTATATTGATAAAATGTATCCTGTCGTTAAAAATTATGTGAATGAGGTTGATGCTGCATCAATTTTTATAAGAATTTATTCTGAATTTGGTATAGTAGGAATTTTGTATATATTTGCATATCTTTTAAAATATTTTATTAGATATATTAAGAATAAGAATTACTATGGGTTGTTTTTTATATTATTATTCTTTATTCAAGGCGTTAGAATAGGTCATTATTATAATTTATTGTTGATGTTTAGTTTTATTGCTGTTTCATATTTTTTTAGTGACAAAAAGATTGAGGTGTAAAATGATAAAAAAAATTAAACATAAATATTATTTTTATAAAGACAAAATTTTTAGCAATATTTTTTGGAAAAATCTTTTTAAAAATTCATTGTGGGCTTTTTTTGGTGATACTGGTGCTTCTTTAATTGGATTGATTGTAACATTTTTATTAATTAAATTTTTAGGTAGTTATGATTATGGAGTTTTAGTTCTAGCTCAAACATATATGTTAATTATTGATGTTGCATTGAATATTCAAGCTTGGAAAAGTACCATTCAGTATGGTCAAAAAGCTTTAATTGAGAATGATATAGAAAAATTAGCTGGCTACATAAAACTTGGAACAATAATTGATTTATCTACTGCTTTTTTAGGTGGACTAGTTGCTTTGTTTTTAGCACCATTAGTTGGACATTTATTTTCTTGGTCACCTGAATTAATAATTTGTGCTCAGATATTTTCTGTAACTATATTTTCACATTTTTCTGGAACACCAACTGCAATGCTGAGAGTTATGGATAAGTTTAATTTGGTCGCGTTACAAAAGTTTATTACGGCATTTATTAAACTTGTATCAATTTTAGTTATGTTCTTACTTAATTCAAATATTTCACTGGTAAATGTTGTTATAATTTATTGTATTTCCGATATTATTGGAAATATTCTATTAGTGATATTTGCGTTTGTGACTTACAAAAAGATTTATTCTAAATATAAAATACTTAAGAGCAAATTTCCCGATGATTCAAAAGATTTTGTTAGTTATACATTGTGGTGTACATTTGGATGTATTCTTGATATTCCTGTTAATTATTTTGATATGATATTTATATCTTTTTTGAGTACTGATTTAGTATCAGTTTTTAAGGTTTTCAAGCAGTTTGGTTCGATTTTGAATAAAGTTTCATCTCCGTTGCAACAATCAATTTTACCTCAATTTTCTGAACTGAATGCAAAAAATGAAAATAGAAGAGCTTTAAAAATTTTCGTTAAGATAAAAAATACTATGTTAAAGTTTACTGTACCAGTTGCATTATTAATTGGTATTACATCTCCTTTGTGGTTGAATATTTTTTATGGAGAGATGTATTCTGATAAGTGGTATATTTTATTAATATATTTGCCTATTAATGCTATTTCTTTGTCTTATACGACTCTTCATCCTTTTTATCAATCTATGAATAGGGTAAAAAATGAAACTATAATTGTTGCTATATCAAATGTAATATATATGTTAGTATCCTATTTATTAGTTAGAAGAATAGACTTGTTTGCTATTTTGATAGCTTTAGTAATACAAAACTTTTTAATAATATATTATAAAATTATTGATATCAAAAGAATATTGAAAGAGAGTGATAATATGAATGATAAAATCTATATTGTGATAGGAGAAGAATTTTATAATCCATTAGGATTAATTAGAAGTTTGGGTGAAAAGAATATAAGACTCATTGCTATTATAAAAAGAGGAGACTTTGCATTTGCATCTAAAAGTAAATATATATCAAAATTACATCTTGTTGATTCTTTTGATGAGGCTTTAGATTTATTAATTAAAGAATATGGTAATTTTGGTGATGTTAAACCTTTTGTTTTTACATGTGATGATCAAATGACGAGTATATTAGATAATAATTATGATATTTTAAAAGATAAATTTATTTTCTTTAATGCTCATGAACAAGGCAGAGTTACAAAATATATGAATAAAAATGAGATAAATTTATTAGCTAAAAAGTGTGGTATCAATATTGCTAAAAGTTGGGTAATTAGAGATAAGAAAATTCCTAAAGATGTTAAATATCCAGTTTTAACTAAAGCAATTATTTCTACTAAAGATCATTGGAAAGCTGATTCATATGTTTGTGAGAACGAAAAGGAATTGAAAAAAGCTTTAAGTAATATAAAATCAAAAGAAATTCTATTACAAGAATATATTGATAAAAAGAATGAACTTTGTTATGATGGATTTTCGGTGAATCACGGAAAAAATGTTGTGTTTACAATATCATCTGATTATTTATATGTTAAAAAAGGTGCATATAGTAATTATATGAAGGTTGTTCCTCCATTTCATCCTGAACTTGAATCAAAATTATCAAAAATGTTTGAAATGATAGGATTTGATGGTATTTTTTCTGTTGAATTTCTAGTTGACAAGAATGATAATTATTATTTTTTAGAAATTAATTTTAGAAATTCAACATGGAGTTGGGCATCTACTAAAGCTGGTATGAATTTACCTTATCTTTGGTCTGAATGTATGTTAGATAATAAAAAAACTAAAAATTGTTTTAAAAAATTTGAAGGTTTTAGAGCAATTGTTGAATTTGTTGATTTTCAAGACAGAGTAAAAACTAAAGAAGTAAGTTTATTTAAATGGCTAAAAGAATTATTTACTGCAAAAGTATGGTATTTTTGGGATAGAAAGGATCCTAATCCAATATTTTTTAAGTTTTATCATAAAATAACTAAAAAAAGGTATTAATATGGATTTTAATGGTTTAAAAAATAAAAAAATTTTGGTTGTGATTCCTCACCAAGATGACGAAATTCATGTTGCTGGAGGATTAATAGAAAAATTTCATAATAATAATGATATTTACGTATGTTTTACGACTAATGGAGATTATGTAATTCCTGCTAAATATAGATACAAAGAAGCCATAAAATCATTGAAGAAATTGGGAGTAGAAAAAAATAAGGTATATTTTTTAGGGTATTGTGATCAATCTTATTCTGGCATCACTCACATGTATACTTCGAAAAAAAATTGGACTTCTAAAAATAATATATCTGAAACTTATAGTGTTGTTGGAATAGATGAATGGTGCTATATCAAAAATCATATTCACAATAAATTAAATATTAATAATTTGATAAATGATTTAAGAGAATTAATTGAGTTTATTACTCCGGATATAATAGTAACCAATGATTTGGATTTTCATCCAGATCACATAATGACAGCTTTATCAGTTGAAAAAGCAATTAATTTGATTTTAAAAAATAAAGGTAACTATTATCCTTTGCTATTAAAAACATTTACTTATGAGAATTCATACTTTGGTCCATTTGATTTTAATCAATTATATCCAGGTGAGTCTATATTTAAAACTAAAGACAAGTTATTACTACATAATAAATATTTTAGTGAAGAAGAATGCTTGAAAATAAAAATAAACGAAAAATTTTATACTTTAAATTTATTCAAGAATGTAGCATATAAAGCAATTAAGTGCCATAAGAGTCAAGTTTTGACTGAACATGCTTTTAATATGATTAATTGTAATTTTACTTATATTCCTAGGTTTACTAATAACTTAATGTACCTTGCAAATATTGAAACTTCTTCTGGACAAAAAGAATATTTAAATGATTTTATTATTTGTGATTCTAGCAATATTTTGAATGGAAATAATGTGAATATTAATTATGATCAAGGAATATGGATTCCAGAAAAGAATGATGATAAAAAAAATATTAAAATCTTTTTCTCTGATTTTGTTAAAGTTAAATATATGGTGTTTTATCATGGATTAAATAATGAAAATATAAAAAATATTGAAGTTAAATATAATGGCAAAATTATAAAACATAAATTTAATAATTTATTAAAAAAAGAAAGAATATTGATTGATGATTCCGTTAAAACTATTGAAATAAAAATATTAGATAATGTTGTTAAAAATGGATTTTCTGAAATAGAGTTATATGATTCAATTCCATCTATTAAAAGTAATAAAGTTTTACTAAATGATATATGGACTAATAATTATATTTGCTTTAAAGATGAAAAGGTAAAGATAAGTATTTATTCTTATGAAAAAAAAGATAATAATTTTGATATAGATTTGTCTTATTCTAAAAATGTTGGTTATGACAAAGAAAATTTATTATTGTCTAATAAATCTAAAGGCTTTATAATAGTTAAAGGAAATAATTTTACTGAAAAAATTTTTATTAATAAAAATAAATGTCTTAATGATATAAATATATTAATAAATCCTTTATTAAATAAAGTAAATATTATTATTGATAAATTTTATAGAAAATTTTTTGTTAGGAAGTGGTGAGTTCATGAAGGTTGATAAAAAAAGATTTATTCCATCATTATTAATCATAGCTGTAATGTTAGTGGTTGTATCTTTTAATTTGAATTTTATAAAAAATAATGTTGACAATGTTTATAATGTTATTTCTCATAAATTTAGTTGGTTGTTTATATTAGCAAATATAGCTGCTTTTGTATTTTCTTTATGGATAATATTTGGACGTTATTCTAATGTTAAGCTTGGGGGTGAAAAGGCAACTCCAGAATATAGTAAGTTTTCATGGATAGCAATGATGTTTACTACAAGTTGTAGTGCTGGATTAATTGTTTTTGGATTTATAGAGAGCATAATTTATGCTTCTAATCCTCCTTTTGACGTTGTTCCATTGTCAAAAGATGCTTATGAGTTGGCACAGTCTTATTCTCACTATCATTGGGGTTTAAATGCATGGACTTTATATGTTCCAATATCTATTGCCTTAGGCATACTTTTACATAATAAACATATAAAAAATGTTAACATGAGTGCGGCTTGCGATATTGTTCCTTCAAAAAAAGATGGCTTTATTAAAGTATTACTTGATATTTTTGGAATTTTTGGTGCAGTTGTTGCTCCTGTGACTTCTATGGGTTTAGGAATGCCATTATTAACACTACTAATTCAAACTATTTTTAATGTTCCTGCTGATAAAGTTATAATTTTGCAAATATCTATTTTGGTTATTTGGATCTTGATATTTGGTATGAGCGTATACAAAGGATTAAATAAAGGAATTAAAAAATTAAGTGATATTAATGTAGCTTTAGCCTTTTTGTTTATGATAGTTGTGGCAATAATTGCTGGTATACCTTTTGTATTAAAATCGGAAATTAATAATTTGGGACAATATCTAATCAATTTTCCAAGAATGCTAACTTATACTGATCCTTATGGAAATGGTGACTTTGTAGCTAAATGGACTGTATGGTATTGGGCATGGCTTATTGTTTATATGCCGTTGATGGGAATTTTTAATGCTAAAATTTCTAAAGGTAGAACACTTAAAGAAATGGCATTAGGTCAAATGATTTTTTGTAGTTTAGGATGTTGGGTGGCAATGTCTACATTAGGAAACTATGCAATAAAGATACAGCAAAGTGGAGTACTGGATATAGCTAGTATTCTGCAAAATGGTACACAAGCTGAAGCTATCGTTTCGATAATTAAAACTATGCCTTTTGCTAAAGTAATGATGTTTATTGTTACAATATTATGTTTTATTTTTATGGCTACAACTGTGGATTCAAGTTCTTTTGTTGCGGCTGAGTCAACATATCTTCATAAAGATAGTAAAGATTTGGCTCCAAGATGGTTACGATTGTTTTGGGCTGTAATAGCATGTATCATAACATTTGTATTATTACAAATTGGTGGTTTTGATGCTGTGCAAGTTTTAGCAATATTAGTTGGCTTTCCATTAGCTATAACTATGTTTGTTGTTATAATTTCATCAATCAAAATGTTAAAAAGGGAAATGAAAAAGTCTTAGTTTTAATACTAAGACTTTTTATTTGTATGCTTCTTTGTATTTTCCTGATTTAATATTTTCAATCCATTCTTTATTATTGATGTACCAGTCTATTGTTTCTTTAATGCCATTTTCGAATGTGTATGTTCTTGTCCAGCCAAGTTCTTTTTCAACTTTTGTTGAATCTATTGCATATCTTAAGTCATGTCCTGGTCTATCTTTGACAAATGTAATTAATGATTCAGGTTTTCCTAATTGTTTTAGTATAGTTTTTACAACTTCTAAGTTTGTTCTTTCTGAATGTCCTCCGAGATTGTAAATTTCACCATCTTTTCCTTTTCTTATAATTAAATCAACTCCAACATTATGATCATGTACATGTATCCAATCTCTAACATTTTCTCCAGTACCATATACTGGTATATTTTCATTATTTAATGCTTTTGAAATTACTACTGGTATTAATTTTTCTGGAAATTGATATGCTCCATAATTATTTGAACATCTTGATATAGTTATTGGTAATTTATAAGTTCTAGCATAGGCTAATACTTGTAAATCAGCTCCTGCTTTTGAAGCTGAGTAGGGACTAGATGTGTGAATTGGTGTTGTTTCATTAAACTTTAAATCAGGTCTATCTAATGGAAGATCGCCATAAACTTCATCAGTTGATACTTGATGATATCTTTTGATTCCATACTTTACGCACGCATTCATTAAAGTCATTGTTCCTAAAACATTTGTGTCAGCAAATAAATTAGGGTTCTTTATTGAGTTATCTACATGACTTTCTGCTGCAAAATTTACTACTATATTAAATTTTTCTTTTTCGAATAATTTTTCTATTAAATCTTTGTCTCTAATATCTCCTTTAACAAATTTAAAGTTATTTTTCTTTTCTAATTCTTTAATATTATTATAATTTCCTGCATAAGTTAATGCATCTATACAAATAAATTTATCTTTTGGATATTTATTTACTACATAATGTAAGTAATTGCTTCCAATAAATCCAGCTCCACCTGTTACTAAAAATTTCATTTTGTACTCCTCATTCTTAATTCTCTACAATATCTTTCTGTTGCATCTTTCCATGATGGCATATGATCTAGTCCAATTTCATATAATTCATTTTTGTCTAATCTTGAATTTTTTGGTCTATATGCTTGTTTTGAATTTGTTAATTTTAAATATTCTTCAGTTGTAACTCTGTTTATTTTTGTTTTTATATCATTGATTTTGAATATATATTCTGCAAATTCAGCCCATGAACAAAATTCTTCATTTGTGACATGGTAAGTTCCATAGTTATCTGTTTGAGATAATTCATATAAAATATGTGCTAAATCTACAGTGTAAGTAGGTGAACCAATCTGATCATCAACAACATTTAATTCTTCATGATTTTTTGATAAATTAAGCATTGTTTTTACAAAATTTTTCCCATTTATTCCAAAAACCCAAGATGTACGTGCTATAAAATGATTTGGATTTTTTTCTACTTCTTTTTCTCCTAAGTATTTAGTCTTTCCATAAATATTTTGTGGATTCGTTTCATCTTCTGGAATATAAATTCCATCTTTTTGTCCATCAAAAACATAATCAGTTGATAGATAAACGATTTTTGCTCCAACATTTATTGAAGCTTCAACAATATTTTTAGTTCCATCAACATTAACTTTTGTTGCTTCTTCGACCATATCTTCGGCTTTATCTACAGCTGTCCAGGCTGCACAATGAAAAATAACATTTGGTTTAAAATTGTTTATAACACTATTAACTTGTTCTTGGTTGGTAATATCCATTTCTTCTCTTCCAAGTGCTAAAATATTTTCTTCTTTGATTCCATTTTTTAATAATTCACGTTTAATATCATATCCTAATTGTCCATTATAACCTGTTATTAGGCACTTTTCTTGTTCCCTTTTAAAAACTACTTTGTTTTCTTTAAAAGAGGGATGAATTTTATCTTTATCTGATAAAAGTGGTTCACCAATATTATTTTCTTTAAATATTCTTTGCCAATCTATATTTATTGTTGAGTCGTTCCATTTGATTCCTGCCTCCAATTTAGGAGCGTAATCATTATCTATTAAATATTGAAATATTGTATCATCTTCTAAACTTACAAAACCATGTGCAAATCCTCTAGGTACAAATAATTGTCTATTATTATCCTCTGTTAATTTAACTGCAGTATATTTTCCAAATGTAGGTGAGTCAATTCTCATATCAACAACTACATCAATAGCGCTTCCTTTGATAACTTCAACAATTTTAGCTTGACATTTTGGATTTTTTTGAAAATGTAATCCTCTTAAAACTCCTTTTGAACTTTTACTTCTATTTGTTTGAACAACTTTTTGAAATCCTAAATCATCAAAATTTTTTTGAATAAAGTAGGGTGAAAAATAACCTCTTGAATCTCCAAATTTGTCTGGTTCAATTATAAAACAATCTTCTAATTCTGTTTTTATTTTTTTCATAAATCTATTTCCTTTCTAATATTTTTAATAATTTTTTTCCATATTCATTTTTGCTTTGCTCTAAAGCTTCAGCTTTTAATTGTTCTTCATTAATCCATCCATTATCAAAAGCTATTTTTTCTGGTGAGCAAATTAAAGTATCTTTGTTAAATTCTAATGCTTTTATCATGTTACAAGCATCTAGCATACTTTCAAATGTTCCGGTGTCTAGCCAAACATAATTATCATCTAAAAGTCTTGCTTTTAATCTTAATTGTTTTAAATACAATTCATTTAAAGTAGTTATTTCATATTCTCCTCTTGCTGATTTCTTTATTGTTTCAGCAAGATTTGAAACCCCTTTTGGATAAAAGTACAAGCCAGTGATTGCATATTCTGATTTTGGATTAGCTGGTTTTTCTTCTACACTAAGTACTGTATTGTTGTATCCTAGTTCCATTATTCCAAATCTTTGTGGATCTTTTACTTTATAACCAAAAATTGTTGCTTTTTCGTCGCTTAAGTTATTAATTGCTTGTGATAATTCATTTTCAATTCCACTTCCATAAAAAATGTTATCTCCTAGTATCATTGCACAAGGATAATCACCAATAAATTCTTTTCCAATTACTAATGCTTGTGCAAGCCCTTCTGGTTTTTGTTGAATTTTATATGTTAAATTAATTCCAAATTGTTTTCCATCTTTTAATAATCTTATGAAATTATTTTGTTCTTCTTCTGTAGTTATAACTAATATGTCTTTGATTCCTGCTTGCATAAGTACTGATAATGGATAATATATCATAGGCTTATTATAGATTGGAATAAGTTGTTTGCTTGTTCCTTTTGTGATAGGGTAAAGTCTAGTTCCACTTCCACCGGCCAATATTATTCCTTTTATTTCTTGTTCTTTTTTACTATCAGTTAATTCTTTTTCATCAAAATTATATATTTTAGCAAATTGTTTTAATTCTTCATAAGTTATTTTTCTTTTACCTGATTCAATTCTTACTATAGCATCTCTTCCTAAGTTGAGTTCTTTTGCAACTTGTTCTTGAGTCAAATTTAGTTTTTCTCTCATTGTTTTAAGTTTTTTTCCAACAATTATGCTATTACTTTCTTCCATTTTTTCACCTTCTATAAAAATTTTAGCATGTTTTTGTTGAAAAAGTCAACAGATAATTTTTTTATTTTCTTTTTAATGTGTGTATATTATAATAATGACTTATGAATTGAGGTTATTATGGAAGATATAAGTGATTTAAGAAAATTTATGATATCTATTAATACTATGTTATTAGTGATATTTAATTCTATTGCTTTGTTAGTTTTACCTTTTAATTGTTTTTTGATTAATATTTTTAATAGTGAAAAGTTAAATTATAATATTACTAGGTATGGTGTTAGTGATAAATTTAATTATTTATTTGAATATATTGGTTTTTCTGAAAGGGTTAATTTTGTTGTAATAATTGTTCTTTGTTTATTTATATTTACTTTGATGACTGGTATATTTTTGATAAGGGAGAATACTTATAGGGGACTTAAACATGTTGGTTTAAGCTTTTTGATAGCGTTTTTAGCTCTTTTTAGATTGTTTTATGTAATTGATAGTAATAATCTATTTTTAAATGATATAAGGACTTATATTGAGTTATTTGGATATATTTATTTATCTATCGGATTAATATTTATTTTATGTAATATAATCATTAAATTATTATATGATAGGAAAGAAAATAAGTATTTTAATAAGATGTAAATAAAAAAGATCTTTTCAGATCTTTATTTTTATAGAAATAATATTACAAGTAAACCAACTATTAAACAATATATACTAAAGTATATTAGTTTACCTTCATTAACAATTTTTCTAAACCATTTTGTAACTAGTAGTGTAACAATACATGAAACTATAATTGATAGGGCATAAGGAAGAATTAATGAACTAGTAAATTCTATATCGAATAATTCAAGTCCCATAGCAGCTATACTCATTGGTATATATAACATAAATGAATATTTGAATGCTGTATCTCTTTTAAGTCCTCCGCTCATACCTCCAACTATTGTTGAACCACTTCTACTTATACCAGGAAATAAACCTAATATTTGAAAACATCCAACTGTTAAAGCTTCTTTAACTCCAATATCTTTATCATCTTTTTTACCTTTAAAGTTTCTAATAATAAATAATAGTACTGCTGTAATTATTAATGAAAGACCAACTATTTTAATATTATTTTCTATTTTAGCAAATAATTCTAATTTACTAACTATTAGTCCACAAAGTCCTGCTGGAATACATCCAAGAACTATCATCCAGCAATATTTGTATTCACTTTTATATTTTGTTTCTTTAGTACTTAAATATTTAAAAAAACTATTTATTAGAGAAACTATATCTTTCCAAAATATAATTAATATTGCTATTAATGATCCAAAATTAGTAAGTATAGCTATTGTATTAAAATCTATATCTAAACTTATTAATTTTTTTATGATCATTAAATGACCACTAGATGAAACAGGTATTGTTTCAGTTAATCCTTGTACTACTGCTAATAATAAATATTTTAATATTTCCATATAATCACCTTTCTCATTATAATAATATTTTTATAATTTTACAAATATAATTATAATATGTTAAAGAAAATTGTCTTATTGTTTACAGGTATTTTATTATGCTCTTATTCTTTAATGTTTATTATAGTTTATCTTAATTTATTAAAGATGGGGTATAGTTTTATAGAATACTTGAAATATATTTTTACTCATATTGAATGTTTAATAGGGGTAATTGGTATTATTTTTATATTTTTTTCTTTTTTTAAAAAGAATGAATAATATTTTATTATTGTGTTAACAATATTATTAGGAGGAAAATCTATGAAAAAAATATTATTTTCTTTATCATTATTATTTCTATTCACTGGATGTAGTTTATCAAATACACCAACTAGTAAAGTTGAATCTTATTTAAATCAATATAATAATTTAACTGATAATGTTATTGAAGATATTGATACTACTGTTGCAGCTGAAAACTTAAATAGTGATAATACTTTAGCTTATAAAGAAGTACTAAAAAGACAATATAAAGATTTAAAATATGAAGTTAAAGAGGAAAGTATTGATGGTGAAGAGGCAACAGTTAAAGTAAAAATAACTGTATATGATTTATATTTAGCTGATAAAAATTCTCGTGAATATATGAATAGTCATATGAATGAATTTTATGATAATGATAATATGTTTGATGAAAATTTATATTATAAATATAAAATAGAAAATATGTCTAAAGTAAGTGATAAAATAGATTATGATATAACATTTAAATTAGTTAAAAAAGATAAAGAATGGGTTTTACAGACACCAGATAGAGTTACTTTAGAAAAAATACATGGTTTATATAATTATGAAAATGACTAAAAAAAGAGCGGACTAATCGTCCGTTTTTGATTGCAATTTTGAAAGACATAATTTTCCAAGTGTATTAGGGCTTTTTGAATTAGTAAATTCTATGCATGCTTCTTTAAGTTTATTTAGTTGTTCAATATTTAAATAATCTAACATTTCAAATAAACACATTATTTCAAAGCAATCTTCTAAACTTTCAGTATCTAAACTACTAATTCTTCTGTTACATATTGTTTTTAATATATCAATTGACTCATTAAAATACATTGAACTAAATTCTTCATCTGTATGTATATAAATTCTAAATGGATTGAATCTAGCATCAACTGCCATTAATTCTAGTGAAACACTTTTTGTTAAAAAATCATATTTATATTTTGAATTATAAAGTTTTAATAATTTAATTTGTAATTCTTTTTCTTTTTTAGTTTCTGGTTTTAGATTAATTAGTTCAATAAATATTTTTCTAGCAACGCTTGTATAAATAATTCCCATTGCTTCATCATAATAATCATCTAAGTAATCAGGGTAAGCTTCTAACCATCTATTTGCTTCTTCAACTTCGCTTTCGTCTAGTGGTGCTTCATCGTATTCAGTTTCTTCTTCATTTGTGTCATCTGTGCCTGTTCTTTGATCAATATAATATTTATTTAAAACATGATCAATTATACTAGAAGCAATTTCATAGTAGTAACAACTTTCAAATTCTCCTAATTTTTCTGTGATATAGTAGAGCATATTTTGAAGTGTTTCTACACTAAATGTTCTACAGTATTCTATTGACTTATCTAATAGTCTTCTTAATTTGCATAAGTTATTTGTGTAATCTACTGTATTTTCTTTATTTTTTTCAGATAAGTCCATTAAAACATCATATTCAAAATCTATTTCTCTGCATATATCAATAAGTATTTCACTATATTTTTTAATCATAAAAATCCCCTTAATTACAACTTAACATATTTTTAGTTAAAAAACAATTGATATATGTGTCTAAGTAATAATTTATGATATACTATTGTTGGAAATTGAGGTTATATTATGGACTATGATTTTAGTATTGACAGTAAGCAAATTCTTCTTATGATTAGAAATGCTTTTGTTTTGGACAATAGTAGTATTATAAAATTTGAGCAAACTGAGGATAATGAAATTAGTGTTTTAGTAATTACTGAAGAAAAGTATAATGGTTTTTCTTATCCCAAAGAAACTAGATTTGGTAAGGTTGAGTTATGTTTTTTATTACAAGCAGAGCTAAATTTGGTTAATGTGTTTGCTTCTGATATAGATTTAGAATATAAAAATGGTGAAATTACTGCTTATGTAAGACTAACTAAAATGGAAACTAAGGAGTTGTAAAGATATGGAAAGTGAAATTGTAAAAAGATTAATTAAAAATAAAGAGACAATTGCTTCAATGGAGTCATGTACTGCTGGATATTTTGCTACAACTATTACAAATGTTGATGGTTCAAGTGAAGTGTTGAAGTTTAGTGCTATAACATATTCAAATGAATATAAAATTAAAATGGGTGTTAAGGAAGAAACAATTTCCAAATATTCTGTTTATAGTTTTGAAACTTCTGATGAGATGGCTAAATGTATAAGTGATTATGCTCTTTCTACTTATGGGGTAGGTATTACAGGAAAAATAAACAGATTTGACGTGAATAATCCAAGTGGAGAAGACAATATAGTTTTTGTAACTATATATGATAGAAAAAATAATGAATATGTGAAATTTAACGTTATGTGTCCAAATAAACCTAGAAAAGAATGTAAAGAGTTTATAGTTAATAAAGTTTTAGAAAGGTTATTAGAGATTATAAAGTAGGTGAATAAATGAGAAAAATTAATAAAATAAAACTATTTTCAAATCATACTGAAAGATCTGATTCTATATTGGATGAATTAGTTGGATTAATAAAATTGTATGATTTCGAATTAGTTGATGAGGGTTTTGATTTAGCTATTGCTATTGGTGGTGATGGTGCTTTTTTAAGAATGGTAAAAGATACTAATTTTGATAGTTCAGTTTATTATATTGGAATTAATACTGGTACTTTAGGATTCTTACAAGAGATTAGACCAAATAATCTAAGAAGTTTTATTGAGGCACTTAATAATGATGATTTTAAAGTAGATAATATTGGTGTTTTGGAAACTAAAGTTTCAACTGATGATTCTATATCAAGATATTATGCTTTAAATGAAGTAGTTGTTCGTGAACTAGAATTGAATGCTTTGCTTATGGATATTCATGTTGATCATGTAAAATTGGAAACTTATATGGGAGATGGTGTTTTGATATCAACTTCTGTTGGTTCAAGTGCTTACAATACTAGTTTTAGAGGAGCTCTTGTTTATAATACATTACATACTCTTCAAATTATGCCTATTGCTCCTATTAATACTAAAGCTTATAGAAATTTATTAAATCCTATTGTGTTACCAGAAAAAAAACATATTGAGCTTTATCCACTTAAAAAGACAATTTTGCTTACTTTTGATGGCGAAAATAAGAGATATAATAATGTTAAGAAGATTGAGTGTTTTGTAAAAAATAAGAAATTAAAATTTTTAAGAATGAAGGAATATAATTTTATAAATATAGTAAATGAGAAATTTTTAACTGATTAAGCAATGTAAAAGTTGCTTTTTGTTTGATATTTTTTTTGATTTGTGAATACAATTAGTATGAAAAAAATTGTTATAGTATTATTATTGTTATTTATTAAAGTTAATGCATCTGTAGTTGTAATGGATGCAGATAGTAATAGGGTTTTATATTCAAGTAATATGAATGAGAGAAAATTAATAGCTTCAACTACTAAAGTTATGACATCTTTGATTGCGTTAGATATGGGTTCATTAGACGATAAGATAACTATAGGTGAAGAGATATTAAAAGTTAATGGATCTATGATTTATGTGAAACAAGGGGAAACCTTTACTTTAAATGATTTGCTTCATGGATTAATGTTACAAAGTGGTAATGATGCTGCTATGTCTATAGCTACAAAATATGGATATGATGATTTTATAGCTAATATGAATATAAAAGCTTTTAAACTTGGAATGTATAATACTAATTTTGAAAATCCACATGGGTTAAATGATGAAACAAAGAATTATAGTACGGCGTATGATTTGGCTGTTCTTATGAGTTATGCAATAAAAAATAAAGATTTTTTAAAGATTACTCAAGCTAAAAGATATAAAGTTGATAAATATATTTGGGTAAATAAAAATAAACTTTTAAGTGAATACAAGTATTTGATAAGTGGAAAAATTGGTTATACAAAAGCTAGTGGTCAAGTGTATGTTTCTTCTGCTAGGAAAAATGGAAAAACTTTGGTAATTGCTAGTATAGATGAAGCTGATAAATTTAATTTGCATAAAAGGTTATATGAAGAATATTTTGAAAAGTATGAAAAATATAAATTATTAGATAAGTATTTTATTTCTTTTAAGATTGATGATGGAGAAAATAATCATTATTACTTAAAGAAAGATATTAATGTATTACTTAGACCTGATGAGGTTAAAAATGTTAGACTTAAAATCGATTTAAATCAGAAATGTGTTTTAGTACTTTTGAATGAAGATGTGATATTTAAAGAGAAATTATATAAAATTTCTTATAAGAAACGTATCTCAAGAATAAAAGAATTGTTGTCATTTAGATAAATTTTTGTTAAAATTACTTAAGGTGTTTTATATGGAAAGATTGCAAAAATTTTTAAGTGAATGTGGAGTAGCTTCAAGAAGAAAAAGTGAAGAATTAATTTTAAAAGGAAAAGTAAGTGTTAATGGAAACATTGTTCGTGAACTTGGTACTAAAGTTAATGAAAAAGATGTAGTTGAAGTTGATGGGTTTGAGGTTAAAAGACAAGCTAAAGAATACTATGTACTTTATAAACCTGATAAAACAATATGTTCTGTACATGATGAAAAGGGTAGAAAAACTGTTGTTGATTTGATTGATACAAAAGAAAAAATCTTTCCGGTTGGAAGACTTGATTATGATACTACAGGAGTTTTACTTTTAACAAATGATGGCGAGATTGCTAATAAGCTTACTCATCCAAAAGGAAATATTGAAAAAACATATTATGCTAAGATAGATGGAATAATTAAAGTAGAAGAAATAAAAAAACTAGAAAATGGAATTTTGCTAGATGGCGTGATGACTAAAAAAGCAAAAGCTAAATTGAAAAAAATTGATAAAAAGAACAATAAAAGTTATGTAGAACTAACGATTACTGAAGGAAGAAATCATCAAGTTAAAAACATGTTTGCTAGTGTAGGACATAAGGTTTTGAAATTAAAAAGAATTAGATATGCATACTTTGATTTAGAAGGATTAAGTATGGGAGAATATCATAAACTAACCATAAAAGAATCAAAACAATTATATAATTATGTTAATAACTAAAAAAATAGAAGTATAGATTGAACTATGCTTCTTTTTCTTTAGGCTTCTTTTTCCTCTTCGATAACTATTGCTTCACCAGGACAAGATTCAATTATATTTAATAAATCTTTTTTATCTTCTTCATCAATAATTTCTTTTTTTACTTTACTGAATCCTTCATCGTTGAATTCAAAATATTTTTCATTTTCAGCTACGCATAATCCGCATCCTATGCAAGCTTCTGTAACTTTTAATTTTTCCATAGATTTTATTCTCCTTTATAACATTATATATTGATTATATATTAAAAATACAAAAAAATCTAGTTTATATGTAAATATACATTCCTTGAAAATAATCGTTACTTATGATATTATTATTACGGTGAAGCATAATG
This sequence comes from uncultured Mycoplasmatota bacterium, assembly GCA_900556025.1. The sequence goes on along the minus strand of USNG01000018.1, from coordinate 6,718 downwards.
AGTACAAGAATGGAAAAATATGAAGAAAATTCACTACAAAGTATGAGTAGAGTTAAAAAAAATCAATCAATTTATACTAATACTGATATGAGTGAATTGTCTCGAATAAGAACAAACAATAATGTTAGCGTTATTTCTGATAATACAAAGGGAATAGATATTGAAAAGATAAAGAGATATGTTTATTCGAATGAGGATTTAGATGAAAATAGGAAAAGAATTTCATTAGAGCTACCACCTGAAGAAAAAGTTGTTGTTACAAGAAAAGAAGAGAAGACATATGATATAAATTCTGTACTTGAAACTGCGCGTGATAAAAGAGAAGTTGATTATGCTGAAGATAGACATAGAAAGTTAAATAATACTCAAATAGATATATTAAAAAGAATAAAAATCAAGGAAGAACAGCAAGCAGCTATTGACGATGACATTACTGGTCCAATAGACGAATTAAATACAGAAGAAAAAACTTTGGTAGGATTAATAAAAAATATTCAAATAAATAGTAAGAATAATAGTAAGAAGGCTGATTTGCTTGATGAACTTATGGGGGACAGTGAACATACCAATGTTATTCCTCCAATGGGTGATAGTCAAATTCAAGATAGTGAAAGTTTAAAGAAAGAATTGATTGAAATTACTCAAGATTTAGAATCAATCAAAATGCCTGATACTGATTTTACTCAAGAAATAAATTTAGAAAAAGAGATGCTGAAAAAATCCGATAGTAAAGAAGAAAATAAAAAAATAAATTCAGATTTAGAAGAGTTAGAAGATGATGATTCTGATGATGAAGATGATAAGCCAAGAATAGAAAAGATAGATAATTCTTTTTATACAAATTCTAGTTTGTTTGATAAATCGGATTTTGAAGGATTTCAGGAAATTGAAAAAGAAGCAAAAAAAGGTTCTGTATTTGGAAAGATAATTATGGTTTTAATAATTTTAATGTTGTTGGCTACAATTTTCTTAATATTAAATTATATATTAGATTGGAATATTATTTAAGTATAATTTTATATATGTATGAGTTAAATTAGAAGTATATAATGTACTTCTTTTTTCATAGAATTTATTATGAGTAGAATGAGATTGAAAAATCATATTTTTATCACTGTGAGTGATAAAATCTTACTGGTGATATTAATTATATTGATTGTGACCTTTCTTTTTATTAGATTATTTTCTGTTAAAAGTGTTGAATATTTGAATGTTTTTGTGCAGAAAGAATTAACAAATAGGATTATGAAAATACTTAATGATGCTGCTGTTAAGACAATTAAGGATTATAATGGCAATACACAATTTGTTATACTTAATTATAACGATAAAGGTGAAATAATATCAGTTGATTTTGATAATAAACTAATGAATGAATGTTACTCAAAAATAGTTGATAATTTTTTAGAAGATATTGAAAATTATAAAATCAAAAATACTCTTGAAGTAAAAATTCCATTTGGAATTGTGCATGATAATATAGTTTTGTCAAACTTAACGCCTAAAATTCCATATAAATTGTATTCAGTTGCTAGTAGTGATAATTCAGTTTATATTGATACTCAAGAATATGGTATTAACAACTCAATTATTAAAGTGTATTTTCAAACAAATATTGAGTATGAAATAATTTTTCCATTCATTTCAAAAAATGTAAAAATAAAAAAAGATTTGCTGATTGATAGTAAAATAATTCAAGGAAAGATTCCAACTTATTATGGTGGACTTATTGGAAATACTGTTAAATGAATCTGAATAATTTAAAATATTAAGGCAAGTAATAATTTATTTGATAAAACATTTTTAAATTTTTGATATTGTTTACTTGAGTTTAATAAAATGATATAATTTTTGTAGGAAGGCTGTTAAAATGATTATAGAAATAGAAAATAATAAATATAAATTAATTAAAGATTATAGAAGCGGTTTTGATAAAGATATGTTCTTGGATAAATATACATCTTATTTTGAAAATTATGATTATATAGTTGGTGATATTGCTTATTCAAAATTAAGATTGAAAGGTTTTAATAAAAAAGGCAATAAAAATTTAAACAAAATAAATGATTATAGAAATTTAGATAAGTATATAAAAGAAAACTGTGCTTATGATTGTAAATATTTTATTCTTGAAAAAGTAATAGATAAGTAAAAAATGATAATATCGGTGTTGATATTATTTTTTTAATGTGTTAGAATTAGGTAGAATAGGATTGGTGAAGAGATGAATAAAATATCAATTAAAAATATGGATGGAACTATGGAAGAAGTAGACTTGGTTAATGCTTTTAAAATATCTGAGTTAGATAAAAATTTTGTTATATTATCTAAAGGCGAAACAGCTGGGGAAGGTATGAGTAAAATTTATATTTCTGAATTTGTAGAAAATGAACCTGGTGTTTATAGCTTAGTTGGGATTAAAGATGATCAAGTATGGGCGAGCGTTAAGCAAGCTATGAAGCAAATAGTTGAAGGATAAGGTGATAATATGCAATTGATAAATAAAACTGATAAAATACTTTCTGGTAGTGTTTCTAAAACCGGTGATTTTGAAATGTACAAAAAAGTCATTGGTGTTAATTCCTCTAATTTAAAGTTAAATGCTCAAGGAATTGTTCCGCTAGCAAATACTTCATCTCTTGAAAAAGAAAAAGTAGAGCCTGAGATTTCTGTTCCAGTAATGGAATCATTAGATTTGGGATCAGATGTGGTAGAAGAGAAAGCAGATATACCTAGTATTGATTTAGGCAGTTTATCTTTGGGGCAAAAAGAGCAAGAACCGGATTTACAAGGAGCTGTTCCAGTTTCTGTTAGTGATACTTCTAGTTTAGAAAGTATTGATTTACCTAAGATACCATCATTGGATTCACCAATTGAGTCTCAGAATATAGAAGCAAAAAAAGAAGTAATTCCTGATTTAAAGTTACCAAATTTTTCTAATACAAAATTAGATATTCCAGTTGTTCCAAAAGCTTCTTCTGAAATGTTTATTGATAGTGCTACTCCTTCTTTAGAAAATAAAAGTGAAGCACCTAAAGTTAGTAGTGAGGATAGCTCGTTAAGTGTAGAATTGCCTAAAATGAATGAAATTACATTAGACGATTCAAGTACTAAAGAGAATATTGATGTGAAGGAGAAATTTAAGTCATCTACTAGTCGCAAAGAGCAAATGTTACAAAAAATTATGAGTTTTATATCTGATGAGATAGATTTATACCTATCAGAAACGCAGAAAATGGATTCACCTAAGACTGCTGTTGTGAGCGAGAACCATTTAAATGAGACAAAAATCCCTGATATGACTAATATGGTTGATACAATGATTAATCAAATTCAAGACAATCCTGAATTACCAGAAGAAGGAAGTAAATTATCTGTTTAATATAATAAATAAAAAGTACTAAAATTTTAGAATTAGTGCTTTTTTATTTGCATAAAATTTATTGGTGATTCATATAAAAAACTTTATATTTAATAATTATGAGATTTATCCAAATAAAATTTATTATATAGATGAGCATGATTTATATTTTTTTGATAGCAATGAAATGTTTTATATATGCATAAAAAAGAGTACAGATATTAATGAAAATGAAATAAAAGTATATTTTGATTTGATTGAAGAGGTTAATTCAAAAAACTCTAAAATTAAAATGAATAGAATTGTAAAAACTAAAAATAATGAATTTTATTGTAGAAAAAATAATAAGATAATAATTTTATTCAAAAAAGAATCGTGTGATAGTATTGAGGAAATTGTTAATTTTATAAATGAACAAGATTATGCAAATACGTTAAATTTGCCTATTGTTAATTTAAAAGAAAGAATTGAAAAAGAAATAGATAAAATTGAGGAAAATGTTTTGGATAATTATAATGATTATCCTTTGGTTGAGAAAAGTTTTAATTATTTTATAGGGATGGCAGAGAATTCCGTTCAATTATTGAATGATTATGATACAAAAAATGAAAAATATTTAGGATTAAAGAGTAGTTTTTTTGATTTTGAAAAGCTTTCTAATTATAATATATTTGATTTCTTTCGCTCTAATAAGTATTATAATGAAGCAATTACTATTAAGAAAAAAATTTTTTTACATGAATTTAACTTCAATGAGATAGATCATTTGATTGTCGAAATGACAGAAAATGATTTAATATATTTATTTTCAATTTTTTTATATCCAATTGAGTATTTCGATATTTTAAGTTTAATGTTCTCAAATGAAAAAGAATTATCACGTGAAGCAAAAGAAAAATATAATAATGTATTGAAAAAAATAATTGATGACTCAAATTATTATTTAAAATTTTTAAATTATTTTAGAAATAAGTGTATAAAATTTAAAAAAATTGAATTAATCAATTGGATAATTTAATTTTTATGTTATAATTGTTTTGTGATGTTGAATGGAAACTAATTTACTTGTTGGAGATATTGTAGAGTGTCAAATTACTGGAATTGCAAGCTACGGTATTTTTGTTAAAATTGGAGAAGATATTAATGGCCTAATACATATATCAGAAATTTGTAGTAGATATATAAATGATTTGAATTCTAGATATCACATTAACCAGTTCATCAAAGCTCGAATTATTGATATTGATTATGAAAAAAAACAGGTTAAATTATCTTTGAATAAGGTAAAAATGAGAAGAAATTCTTTAGTAGAAAAGGGTCAAGGATTTGAACCTTTAAAAGAAAATTTGAACTCATGGATTTCTGAAAGAATAGTTGAAATTGAAAAAAACAAAAAAACATCATAAAAATTTCATTTAATTCTTGACATAAAAAGTAATAAATGGTATATTTAATTACGCAACAAGGAAAAATAATGGGCGATTAGCTCAGTTGGTTAGAGCATCTGCCTTACAAGCAGGGGGTCGGGAGTTCGAGTCTCTCATCGCCCACCATTATTTATGTTTGTGCCGAAATAGCTCAATTGGTAGAGCAACTGACTTGTAATCAGTAGGTTACGGGTTCAATTCCTGTTTTCGGCACCACTAATTGGAGAGATAGCGAAGAGGCTAAACGCGGCAGACTGTAAATCTGTTCCTTCGGGTTCGGTGGTTCGAATCCACCTCTCTCCACCACTTGTAATTTTGCCTCGTAGCCAAGTGGTAAGGCACAAGACTTTGACTCTTGCATTCCGCTGGTTCGAATCCAGCCGAGGCAACCAAAAATTATTATATGACGCATGTCTCGCTAGCTCAGCCGGTAGAGCACTTGACTTTTAATCAAGGGGTCTGGGGTTCGAATCCCCAGCGAGACACCAATTTATGTGCCTCAGTGGCGGAATAGGTAGACGCACAGGACTTAAAATCCTGCGAGTGTAAAAGCTCATATCGGTTCAAGTCCGATCTGGGGCACCAATTTTAATTTTATTGGAGGAATACCCAAGTCTGGTTGAAGGGACCGGTCTTGAAAACCGGGAGGTCAAGAAATTGGCGCAGGGGTTCGAATCCCTTTTCCTCCGCCATATGATATATATTATGAAATACTAATATCGCGGAATAGAGCAGCCTGGTAGCTCGTTGGGCTCATAACCCAAAGGTCGTTGGTTCAAATCCAGCTCCCGCAACCAATTGAAAGTCAATAAGGATAAGGGTTTTACCTTATCCTTATTTTTTCATCTAATTACAAAAATTCTATTTTGGGTGACAAATGGGTGTATTTTTGTCTTTGTTACCCAAGTCATTTGTAGTATATTTTGTTCTTTCTTTTTTTACAGCTGACCTTTATCAATAAAAGATTTACGCCTTTCTGGCAATACGTTTTTAAAATTTATCTCCTTTACATTTAATAAATCGTTACTATTGGTTGATTTTCTGATTTTTCCATGATATTTTTATTCTGTCAGACTGTCGGAAAAAGTTGAAATCTAAAAGGTAACTTTTAATCTTCAGCAACATTAATCCGATAAGTGACGAGTATTTAAGGAAACCGCACGGGTTGCCGTGCAGGTCTAAGATAGGAGAAAAAGAATGAACACAGATCCAATAGCTGATATGCTTACAAGAATCAGAAATGCTAACACAGTTAAGCACCCTTCAGTTGAAGTTCCTGCGTCAAAATTGAAAATCGAATTGGCTAAACTTTTGAAAGAAGAAGGTTTCATTGCTGATTACGAAGTTCAAGAAAAAGGACAATTCAAAGTTATCGTTATCTCATTGAAATATGATGTTAACGGAAAACCAGTTATCACAAAATTAGAAAAAATTTCTAAACCTGGTTTGAGACACTACTCAAAGGCTAAAAACTTGCAAAAAGTTTTGGGCGGTATGGGTATCGCTGTTGTTTCAACTCCAAAAGGTTTGTTGACTGACAGAAAAGCAAGAAAAGAAAACTTGGGTGGCGAAGTTCTTTGCTACGTTTACTAATTTTGCAAACACTTAGTTTTCGGGTTTAATTGGTAGAAAAGCCCGTGAAATAGTACATATACCACAAGGAGAAATTAAAAATGTCAAGAATTGGTAAAAAACCGGTTGAAATTCCTCAAGGTGTTGAGGTAAAAGTTGACGGTCAAACTGTTTCAGCTAAAGGACCTTTGGGAACTGAAGTTGTTGAAGTTCGTCCTGAAATCGCCGTAAAAATAGAAGATAATCACGTTGTATTGTCAAAAGTTGGCACTTCTCGTGAAACAGATGCATTGTACGGTTTGTCAAGAACACTTGTTGCTAACGCTATTCAAGGTGTTAAAGAAGGTTTTGTTAAAAA
>USNG01000017.1 GCA_900556025.1 uncultured Mycoplasmatota bacterium | reverse complement strand
CTGAAAATAGGAATTGAACCCACAACCTACTGATTACGATTCAGTTGCTCTACCAATTGAGCTATTTCAGCATGGTTGCCCTAGTAGGATTCGAACCTACGCATGCTGGAGTCAGAGTCCAGAGCCTTACCACTTGGCCACAGGGCAATATAAAACTTGATTAAAAACCAAGTTAATAACAATATTGGTGGAGCTGAGGAGAATAATTTCTCAACCTCACTAATATAGTTTTACCTCATTTTAAACGTATTTGTCAACATCAAATAACACTAAATTACACCAAATATTTAAAAAAGTGTGTTTGGAGTGTGTTTGAAAATGAACAATAAATGTATTAATTTAAGAGTAAGAAGTAAGAAAGGAATCAAATATGGATACTGTATTAAATTTAAGAAAGAAGTATCGATGTTTTGCAAATGTGAAAACATTGAATATAAGCAATATAAAAAAATTAGTAAAAAGACTTATAAACTTCAAAATTTAGAAAATAATCGTTATAGTATTATTTACAACGATTTAACTACATGTGCAGAATGTGGCTCAAAAAATGGAACTTATGATTATATAAATAATGCATATGTTATCATTTCAAAAAATGAAGTTTTTGAAGGAGCATACAGACAATTATCTATAAAGTATGGAATGGTATGCCCATTTTGTCAAAAATGTCATGATAGATTTCATAATGATGTATTATTTAATTTAAAATATAAAAATATGTTTCAAAGAGAATTTATAAATTCACATAGTAAAGAAGAATTTATCTCTATATTCAAACAAGATTATATTTATAAATTAGAGCAAATAAAAAAAGAGAACTAGACGCTAGTTATTAACTAACTTATCCAGTTCTCTTTTTAAGTATTCTTTTATCTTTTTGTGTTTCTTCTTTTCATCACAAAATTTAATTTTATTTTTCAAAATTTTGATTTTTCTATCTTTGCTAACCATGAGAAAATTATACCACAAAAAAGCTAGCAATTGATTATTAGCATCTTACTTTACATCACAATGAGTTGAGTTTCCCATTGAAACAGATTTTTTACAACCTGATGTTCTACTCATCTTATAATAACCATTACAATAACCATAGTTAGGCTTTGACAAAGTAAACCAGTAATCTATCATATTTTTTCTTCCAACTAAAGTATTACTTACTTTTGTTCTATAATCAGCGCCTTTTCCTTTTGTATGTTTAGAGCTACTCACACCACCTTGAATTTTATTCCAAGTACTGCATCTTAATAATGATGTTATTGTAGTAGCACCAAATTTATTTCTTATTTCTTGTAAATTTTTCACTAAGTTTACATCAATAACAGCTGGATAACCAGTACAATATTTGCCATTACATCTGCAATGAAGTTTATCTTTTAAAATATCAAAATTTTTACTATATTTTGCTACGTTGTATACACATTGAAGCAAAATATCTGTATCTTTACCATAAAGTCCATCTTTGTCTTTTTTTCTGAAAAAATATTTATTTTGTAGATCTTTATACCCTTTTTTTGTTTTAGGTCCTACTTTACCATCAATCTTGCCATCATAAAATCCAAGAAATTTTAATTTTTCTTGTCTTTGTTTAACTGAAAGCATATTACTCACCTTCCTCAATTTCAAATTCGTTTTCATCAAAGTCATACTCTTTTTTTAATGCTTTTATAATTAAGTTCATTACTGCACTTATACCACCAGCCAAAGCACCAATTAGAATTGATTTAAGTATGTTTATATCACTAAAATCACTTTCTTTAAGTAAAACTATTAATGTAGCTAAAAATCCTTGCATAAACGTTTTTAATGCACGTACTAATATATCTTTTAATTTTTCTTTCATTTTTTTACTTTTCCTTTCTTTCTTTTAAAATTAATAAATCTTCATGAATGTTTTGAAAACTTTTGATTGCTCGTTCATCATGTTGTTTAAACTCGTTATTGGTGTTATCCATGCTCGTTTTAAGCAAATTTAAGGATTCAGCAATATTTCTATTACTTGCTGACAATTCTTTAAGAATTGCATTATTCGCATCCCTTTCTTGTTTTTTATCTTCTTTATCTTCAATTTCCTTATCCTTTCTATCTTTTCTATCCAAAAACAAATAAACAATAAAAAGAACAGCCATGATGACTGTCCCTCCATACTGAAAAAGATATGAAGATAATTCTTTGATTTCTTCCATTTTACTCCTTTCTAATAACCAACTACCCTAGTTATATAAATGTTTGATGAAGAACTGATTGACGGAGAAGAGCCATGTATTAATCTAACTTCTTCACTATTACCAAATGTTATTGAATTTCCAGATATTGTTACAATTGCCACTTTAAACCAAATAGTATTATTACCATTATTATGGTGTGAAATTAATGATACACTCTTGCCATTTGGATTACAAACTTTAACAGAATTATAGTTATTATCATTATCTCTAAAAAAGATTTCAATATAATCATAATTAGCAGCACTAGCATTTAATGTCAAGTTTGCATTAGTTCCAGAGGTATTATCATATAGTGTTGTTTGAGTATTTATTTCTTTCCATGCTGACCAGTCATTGTTATTTACTATATATCTAATCCATTTTCGACCACTTGTAGAAAAATACTCTTGCCAACCCCAATTATCAATATGATTAATAACACTTCCATTTGATACTCTTACTCTTAGATAGCCCCATGGAGTATTTCCTGGTACATTCGTAGTCTCATGTCCACACCAATATCTTCCTTCACGTAAAGCATTATTAGCATCTAGACACCAACCTTCGTAACTCGGTAGTATTTCACCATTTACTTTAGCATAACCTCCAAGATTAGCATCTCCTTTTAACCATACATGTCCACTTTTTGCAGTTATAGTAGCAATACCATCTAGGTTAGGATCAGTTCCGGCATCTCCCACTGCAGCCATTATCGCAAGATAATTGCTGTCGCCAGTACCATTAAACACTGGAACTATAGCAAATTTATCTCCATAGCCAGGTTCTTTCCAGTAGATCTTGTTGCGATAAAACATATTTAAAGTATCTTTAACATCTAATTGACCATTTACCCTAAAATGGTTTAAATCATTTTTCTTATACCAATAATGATTTGGTTCTCCGACTGTAATTGGAAAATTACTAATTTCTGATTTTACCTTATCTGTAATCACAATTGAAAATTGACAACTTGTTTGGTAGTTGCATATTTTACCTAAATCATAATTGCTAAGAGTAAACGTACCATCTTCATTTATAGTTGGTTCTATTGTTACTGAAGTCCAATCACTATCAGTTTTTCTTTTATATTTACATTCAAATGTTGCAGTATTTTTATTAGTATCACTAAAGTATCCATTAAAAAATTTACCACTTACATTTAATATAATATTAGAGCTTGTAGAAGTTTTTCTTTTGCCGCTCGCAGATATTTGTGGATAAAAATAATTTACAACACTTGGAAATGTAAAATTATAAGCGTTAGAGTACTCTCTTGTATCAACTACATTTAATTTAAATGATTCAGCCCAGCTTGATTGATATGGGCTTGTAGCATTAACATTATTTATAGTTTGTGATTTTAGTGTAGCACTATTTTTAGCACTTGCATTCCATATAAGTTTCGGAGTACTAACATATTTAATGAATTTAGTATTATTTCCTGTTAATGCAACTGATTTTTCGTTTGTATCAATTATTGAAGTACCACTAATAGTTGGTCTACAAAGTGTTTCGTTTGCAAATATATTTATATCAACATATTTAGCATCTCCAACTTGTTCATTACCATTATAAGTAGTTGCTTGAATAGAGCAAGAGCCATATCTTTCATTTGGAATTAGTGCATAAAAGCTTGTTGGAATTTGCCAGCCATATGTCTTTTCAGTTGTTTTTTCAACTATTGTTGTATAGACAGTTTGACTTGCAAATTTATATTTTAATGTAGTTGTAAAACTATCGTTTTTCTTATTAATAACTATAATCGAACTACTGCCTATGTCAGCATTTGTAGCAGTAATTTCACTTGCTCTTGGTATAGTTGCAAGAGTTACTTCTTGACTATCACTTGATGTTACACCAGCAATTGTTGTTCCACTTGGACCAGTAACACTACCACTTATAGTTATCTTTTTTGAACCATCATTTTCATGTGTGATAGTATCATCGTATTCTTTTAATAGTACATAAGTGCCTTTAATAGTTGTGGAAGAATCTAAACTACTAAATTTATGATTATTCCCAGCAACATTTACATTTCCACGCCATTGCTTTCCTGTAGTACCATCGGTACCAACTTTAGCATATAATTTTGTATGAATTTTGCTTGTGTTATTCTCAATAGATACTTCACTTTCGCTCCATTCAATTTTTCCTCTTATTGTTTTATAACTGCTACCTGCTTGTGGAAACTCAATTGTACCACTTGCAAAGAATTGTATATTTAATTTCATCATAAAATAAACACTCCTGTTCCTTCGTTTCCATCTTCATCTATATAATCTTCCATTCTTGAATGTTGTCCACAAACGAAATATTTGCGTACGGTTAGATTTTCAGTGCGAACAATTGATTCTTTTAGTTCTTCATCATATCCAGCAAATAGCAACTCATCAGTCGACTGTGTATCATTAACAGAAACCCCACTTTGATTAATTGTTGAACTTGTTCTAGCACCTGTTTTCGCATAGTGCATACCATCTTCATCAAATGTTCCACTTGTTGTTTGAACTTTGGTTACTGAACCATCAGTTAATTTAGTATTAATTTCAGTTTTTGTATAAGTATTAGTTTGTATAGTTTCAACGGATTTTTCTAATTCAATAGTCTTTGAAATTGGTGTATAACCATTAAACTTTTCTTTTATTTCTTGATAGTTGTTATTAACTTGAGTATCTAAATCTTCCACAGAGCTTACAACAGAATTTATTTGATTTTTAACATGGTCTATATCAAATTTAACTTGATCCATTTCTTGTTTTTGACTACCGGCTAAATTGTAATCTGTTATAGATTTTGATTCCGTATCAGCACTAATCTTTGACTTTATTCTACTAGTTGTTTCAAAATTTAAAATCACACTTTTGAATTGATTTCCATTTTTGTCGATCACTTCTATTTCATCATTTAAATCAAAATAAAAACCATCAACAAAATCTGATAGTTCAAACGGTATATATGAAGTTCCAATAAAGTATGATGCAACAGATTCTATCATTTCTTCTCTATACAAATCTACAAATGGATTATCAAGTATTTTGCATTCAATCCTATCGCCTTCTATAGTTTCTGGATAAACAATATCATTATTATATCCATCTTTTCCAAGTACTAATGTATTGTATGGTCCAACTATATTTTCTCTAGTTAAATTTGAATACCTTTTTCTTTCTATTAATTCATTTGTTACAGTTCTTGATTTTATTTCTAATTTGCCTTCCCTATTGATAAAGGCTATCGAATTACCTATTTCAGCGAGTCTTCTTATTATTTCTCTACAAGTTATTATTTCTGTAAAATTAGGTTGTTTAAATTGATAAGATGCCCAATTAAATGTATTGTTTGCTAACTCCACACCAATTTGAGTACAAATATCATCAACTATTTCCTCTCCTGTATGTGTTTGATTATTATCCCAAGATAAAGTGCTTACATAAGGTACATCAAATAATTGAGTTTTATCTTGTGCATTTTGAATTGTAATAGTCTTTGCACTGACATCAGTTGTTATATTTGTTGCATTTGGTTTGAATATTCCTTGTGGTACCCATTCAATCTCATTATTGATATAAAGACCTTTATAAACTTTGATTTCTTTATTTTCAAAATTCAAATCACCATTTGAATTGTATATTTCAAAGTTAACTCTTTTAGCTGGAAATTCTCCAAATGACCTATCACACTTATGTGTGATTTTAGGGGCTGCTTTAATAACAGAACCGTCATATGTTATATTATCAACTACAATTTTACATTTAGGACTTAACGATAGATTGGTTTTTATGTAATTTTTATAATTATTACTAACACTATACATTAAATATCATCCACTTCCATTTGAACAAATCTTATTTGAAATGGCTCACAAGTAAAATTATCATCAATAATTTTAACCTTTATAGCATCACCAACAACATACATGTTTTTAGTTAACCAATCTTTTTCTTTAAAATCGTAGTAGTATAAAGAACAACTTGTTTTTTCTAATAATTTCAATATTTTGGAGATTTCTTCTTCTCCACGAAAATCTTTAAAATCATAACTGACTTTATTAATTAGTCCAATAACGTCTCTATACATGGTTCCATTATCACTTCTACCAGCATTATCTCCATCTTGTTGTTGATATTCATAGCTTATATCATCTGCTTCAAACATCACATTATCTACTTTAAATTGATATTTTTCCATAATTTCACCTTCTTTCACAAGCAAGTAAAAAGGCAAATTATTGAATTAACAACAATTTGCCTGCATCTATTTGTGCTTGATTTATTTTTTGAATAATAGTTCTGCCATCTTCATATTTATGATAGATTGTAATTTCAATTTCTTGTTTACCTGTAGTACCAGAATCTTTAATTGCTTTTAAGGTTTGCTCATAAATTTTGCTTTCTGGAGAAACAATCTCACCTTCACGTTTGTTATCACCAATGATTGCTAATTGAGGGTTATTCGCTTTTGCATAGCCACCTTGAGCAAGTTTTGGAATTTGTGGAACATTAATTGTATGTACTATTTTTTTAAAAGGCTCTACGCCTAATATATTAACATCTTTTATTTTTTGTAAAACCTTATTTATAGAATTAAACGGAATTGACACAACTTTATTAATACCGCTTATCAGAGCATTTACAATAATTTTAAAACCACTTACTATTCCATCTTTAATACCATCAAATATTCTTCCGCCAACTGAAAATACTTGTTTAACCTTTTCCCATGCACTTTGAAATGTATTTTTAAAAAAGGTCGCAGCAGAAGAAAAAACACTTTTTATTCCCTCCCATGCTTGTTTTGCATTTTCTTTTAAGGGCACAAAAACAGTACTAAATTTATTTTTTAAAGGCGTCAAAACCTTTTCATCGAACCATCCTCCAATTGCATTAAATATTATCTTTATTGTTTCAATTGTTCCTGTGATTATACCAACAATATTATCAAAAATATCACTAGTAGTCTGCCAAATACTGCCAAATAATTCTGTAAACCAATTAATCATAGGAGAAAACAAATTTTTTATTGGAACAACCACATTAGTATTAAACCAATTTGCTGCAGTATTCCATTTCTCTTTAATATTATTCCAAGCAGTTATTGCTGAATCTTTAAGAATACCCCAATTTTCTATTAACAAATCAATAGTATCCATTAACAATTTTATTGGTGCAATTAGCATCATTATTCCTAATGTTAACACCTCGCCAAGCGCTCTGCCTACATTTTCGAGTATTGCAGTAGCGGTTTCATTTTGTGATATCCAATTAAGTGCATTTCCAATTGCATTTAACACATCTGCTATTACTCCTCCAGTCCATGATGCTACAGGTTGTAAGAATTTGTCCCAAAATTGTATTAAAGCTTCCTTAATTCCTTTCAAAATAGGACTCAGGAAATTTAACGCACCTGCTAATGTATTCAAAAAACTTGGAATTAAATCTTTAATAGTCCATTTAGAAAATGGAACCAAAATATTAAAATAAAACCATTCTAAGCCATTAAATAAACCTTTTGTATACGGCTTTAGTGCTCTTTTTAGTTTGTCAAAAGCTTTAATTAAATTATCAAAGCTAATACTTTTCAATGGATTAATATATTTCATTATTTTATCAGCAATACTACTTATTGAATTTGTAATTCCATTATCTTCAACAATTGATTCTGATTTTTTAGATACACCAGATGTACCACTACTATCAGATTTATTTTCAGAGTTTGATTTAGTACTTATCACACTAATTTCATCAAGACCGCTAAATGCTTTATTCATTTTTTTTGCAGAATTTACCGCATCTTTAGCAGCATTTTTACTAGATTCACCAACGCCAGTTAAACTATCAGATGTTTTTGTAATAACTTCAGGCATTTTCAAACCAAAAACGCTTAAAACTGCTTGAGTTTTTTCAAAAAATCTCGTTACTGCTGTTATTGCAGTATTAATTACTGGTATAAACAATTGTGCTAACGGTGCTACAACCTTACCTATTGCAACAGTCATCTGATTAAAATTAAATTTTAATTGTTGAATTTGTCCTGCAAAAGTCTTCGTATAGTTTGCCGCATCTCCAACTTGAAATTTAGTTTCATTCATGATACCTTTATATTCTGCTTGAATCTTCTCTTGCTGTGTTAATGCAGTAGAAGATTTACCAACACTTTTAGCATATTCTTCCCACATTTTAGCTACATTCTTTGTAACGCCTGCATTATCTACAAGTATTGAATTTTCATTTTTTAAACCTTCTGTAGCAGTAACTACTGCTTCACCTAAATCATATGATGCTTGTCTACCAAAGGCAGCACTATCTTTTAGTCTAGTAAGAGTATCCTCAATTTGAGAAGTGTCATATCCTCTAGATAATAGATTTTTATATGCAGTAGCAGTCTCTTCTATAGATACTAAACCATCGGCAGTATATTTTTTTATAAAATCATTTGCTAATGAAAATGAATTTCCAGTTCCTTGTACAATACTGTTTAAACCAGTAAATGCACTCTGAACTTTGCTTGCACTATCAATGCATTTTTTCGTAAAATTAGCAACAGTTTTTACTGCAAAAGCACCAGCAACCAATGACCCAATTTTTCCAAATGAACTTGAAAAAGCACTCTCAGTTCCCTTTACCTTATTGTTCAATTGTTTATCATAATTAGAAGAGTTTAATTTAAGTTCTAAATCAACCGCTCCTACATTTGTTGATTTTGCCATATTTCACCTCCTATCTAAACATTGAAGAAAATACTTTTGATATATCTTCTTTCTTTAGTTCAATTTTTTGTTGTTTTTTATTTTTTAGTTTAAAATGATTCCATTCGTTTCTTATTTCTTTTTCTTTTTTTGTCATTTCACGAATTTTTTTAGAATCGGTTTCCGATCTAATTTGAACAACATAACCAAGAGGCGTATCTTCATTTAACCCACTCAATAATTGTCTAAACTCTTGACACGAAATTTTATCATATTCATAGTAAAGTCTTATTCCATATTGCTGGGCAAAACTAGATACAATTAAGTCCCGGTCATATTCCATATCATAGAAACTTTCCGGGACTATAAGTTTTTTCTGGCTTGTTCTTTTGCAATTCTTTGAAGTTCTTTTGGATCTTCTCCAGTTATTGCACCCATAATGCAAAAACTCAAATACGTAGCAAAATCAACCGGTAAATCTAAATCAATTATTTCTAATGCATTTTCTTTACCTAAAGCAAGTTCATAAATTTGATTTGTCTTTTCTTCTTCACTTAATTCAGCATTACTTTGAACTTTTTGTATCTTTTCAAATGTTTTTTGTCTGTTATCAACAGTGTATAGTTTATCTCCTATTTTTAATTGTGGTTGATTATCTCCACTTAATATTTCTTTTGTAATTCCTGTATCTATAATTCTCATAATTTGTTTTCCTTTCTTATATAAAAAAATAAGGGCAAAGATTTTTTATAAATCTTCACCCTCTATTTATTTGTTTAAACTAACTAGCTGGTGTAAATGTAGGTTTTCCTTTACCTGTTAAATCACCGCTTAATGGTGCAACATCAGTAGCAGCACCTAATATGTCTGTTAAAGCAGTAACTGCTGTAAATTCTAATTTAGATCCATCTGGAAATTCAATTTGCCAGTCTGCTTCAGCAGATTTACCAATGTTATATCTTAAACTTTCAAGATAATCATTTCCAGCATCTCCTAATGTTCTCTTACCACTAAATGAACCAGTTAATGCTTTTGCAGTTAGCAATGCATTTTGCCATCCACCATCTTTAATTGAATGCCAAGTTTCAGTATTGCTTTCTAAACTTAAACTTACTTCTTCTAAATCCGCAATTTCGCTATAAACTGCTGTTTGAGTACTTGCAGCAGATGTTTTAACTTTAACTTTGCATTCACTAACAGCATATTGTCCTACAGTAACTGTAGCCATTATTAATCACTCACCTTTCTTCGTACGAATCAAATTCAATTGAATATTCATATACATTGTTATCATCTGTTCCTAAACTAATAGGCCCTTCATATAACATTTGAATGAATACTCTTTTTTCTTCAATAAAAAATGACTTCTCATTAAAGAAATCATATATTTTTTGTGCCATTATTTCGGCATCATTTTGGTTTTTAGTATATCTTAATAGAATAGTTATAGGTTTAATAGTTGTGGATTTATTTTTATTTCCACCAATAATTCCAACATAAGGTCGTGTTCTTTTATCATAGAAGCAAATTGCTTTCTCTTTGTTATTATCAATTTTTCCTATACTAATAGATTCAGTCCACTTGAAGTTCTCTTTAAAATAATCTTTATATTGCTTTAATGTCATTTTAATTTACCTTTCGTAATTTTAGCAAATTTCTTTTTAGCAAAATCTTTTTTATTTCCATTAATGTATGGTCCAAACCATTCACCGCCTGCATTTTTGTTTTTATCTTTCCTAAAATTATATTCAGGATGCATATATAACCTTCTTGCATATGGTGTGTCTGATACAATGGATACTTTTCCACTGTTTTTTTTAGAAGCATCTACAAATGTGCTTCTATTTTGCAGTTCTCCAGTATCAAATGGCATAGTTTGGCTTCTTTGCAAATCACATTTTACTGCATCAGCAGTTTCTACTAATGACTGAACAGCAATTTGTTTGATCATAGCATTATTTTTTAAATTGATCTTGCCTTTAACTTTTGCATTTAATTTCATTTTATTTCAAACTCCGTATGATGAACTGTACCATTAGGGTTTCTAGGCCTATAACCAGCATATATTTCATAACTATTGCCATTTATAGTAATAGCACCATCACTAACATTTTTTAATGATGGTGCTATATCACCTTTTATAATAACTTTTCCAAGTAAAGTAATTTGTTTACCTTCTGCATCAATAATTCTTTTAGATTTTTCACTGAATATACATTTACCACTTGCTTTTAAACTTTCAAGCGGACTTCCATCTTCTGAAATTCCTTCTTGATTTAAAATAAGTGAATAATCAGTTTTTAATAGCCAGTCTGGAAAAGGTAATACACTAATTTTATTAGCCATTATCTCAATTTGCTATCTAAACCAGTCTTATGAACATAATCATAAGCCATTTCAGACATATTTTCCCTTTGTGCTATTGTTTTATTATCATTAGAATTATCTACGCTTACAGATATGTCTAACACGCTATAAGAAGACACATCTCTATTATCTTCATTGTTATATCCATTTACATAGATATATTCTGCTTGATAACAAATTGCATCTTTTATCTTTTCTTGTTGGAATTTAGTTAAATTATTAAATCCTATTGCAACTATTCTATTGTAAGTTATACTATCAATTTTTTCTTGTGCTAATCTCAAATACTTTTCAATTTCATCTTCTGGTAATTTATTACCATTAAAATTATCAGAATAGTATTTTTCATCAACATAAAGTGTCATATTGCCACCTCCTAGATGGCTATTCTGCCACCATCTTATTTTTTTCTTTTTTAGGATTAGATTTATTGTCTTCTTTCATCTCTTCAAAATTAGGATTATTTCTTAATTTATCAATATAAAAGTTTAAGTTTTCAACAATAATCTTTCCAGTTTTCTTATTCTTGAACTTTGCCATTTTCATCATCCTTTTTAGGTTGATTTTTTGGTTCTTTCTTATCATCCTTTTTAGGTTGATTTTTTATAATTAATCCAACAGTTCTCATTTTTTCCTCCTATTATGCAGTTGGTGCTGCTTTATGATGTAAGTAAATTCCTGCTACTTTATTTTCATAAACATCAGCAAGTCCATATTTTCTATAACCGAACTTCCAAGCATCAGCATCTTGGTTTGCTTCTGGTGTTATTACTTTTGGTGCTATATGTTTATTGTATTGCATTACAGCATCCTTTTGAATAACCATGAAATTAATATCAGCACCGTTAGTGTCTCCAGTTTCAGAACCTTTTGCATGTCTCTTATATCCACCTTTAGTTTCATTAGTTGATTTACCATCTAACATATCTATTGCAGTATAGAATCTTGTTTGTGGAACTAAAATAACTTGTTCAAATCTAGATAATACTTCTTTTGATTTAGTGTTATCTAAGTCATCAATAAGTCCTTTTAAAGTTGGAGTAATGAATAGATATCTTCTTTCGTAAGTTACTTCGTCTTCATCCATCTTATTTGTTGCTGCTCTTAAAGCACTAATTACATCAGCACCTGTTGATAGAGTAGCTGGTGTTGCAACTTTTGAAATTCCACTTACACCTGCATATGTTGCAAATCTAAATGCGTCACCTTCTGGAGCAACTTTAGTTCTGATAAATTCACTTGCTAATTTACCATAAGCAATTCCAGCTGTTTCTTCATTATCCATTGCATCAACACTGAACATTCTACCTCTTTCATAATTGAATTTTACTGTTTCATTTGTCATAGTTACATCACCATTTGTGTAACCACTACTTCTATCATAATCTCCTAAAGCATCCATATCGATTTTAGGAATTATGATTTCATTTGCATTAGCTCCTTCTTGTGCTAGTGAAGAGTCACTATCTAATACTGAAGTTAACGCAGCTTGTTTGTACACTTCATCAAGTAAAGGTACATACTTTTTGAATTTTGTAATATTATTTGCCATTATAAATCATCTCCTTTTCCATTTTTGGCAATAAAAAATGAGATTTATTTCAATCCCATTATTTTTCGCATTTCTGCAAGTTCATCTTTTTGTTCTTCTTTTCCATCATCACCAATTTTATAACCTTTTTTATTTTCCTCAGTTTTTGAAATTAGTTCTGGAAAATCTTTTAATAGATCTTCGATTTCAGTATTTAATTTACTTTCATCTAATGATCCATCTTTGTCAAGAATATTCTTTTTATCTACGAGTCTAACTGCCCTAGTGATTTTTTCTTCCTTGACATTTTTTCTTAATAAAGCATTCTCAATTTTGGCATTAACTGCTTCAAGAGTTGCTTTTTCAGCTCTCTTAATAGCTTCTTGTGTTTTTTCATCAACACTTTTGTTTTTTTCTTCATCTTCTCTTGCTTTTGCAAGAATAGATTTAGCTTTTTCAACATCATCAATGCCTAAATCTTTTAATTGCTTTGCTAAAGCTTTTTGTTCGTTTTTTAAACTAATATCATTTAATTCTTTATCTGTGTACTTTTTTTCTTCCACTTTTTTGTCAGTTTCTTTAGTTCCCTCATCTTTAGCATTCTTTGTAGTATCTTTTGCTTCTTCTACATTAGAAGTCTGAACATTTTCTTGTTCCATTTTTTCTCCTTTTTCTTGTTGGATAAGGTCATCCACACTCCGTTTATTCGTACCGGTCAAACGATATTTTAGTGCATAATAAAAGTCGATATTTCTATCGACTTAATGTTTATAAGCACCATAGAATATATAATTGCCTAGGACTTGTTATCAATTACGATAACTAACTATATACTCTATGCTACCTATAAAGTAGCACTTATTATTTTCTCTTATTTAATACGTTTACTATTTCTCTATTTTCTAATCTTGTTTTCTCCAATTCTTGCCTAATTGCAGATAATACACACATGATAAAAAATAAAAAAACAGCAATTATTATTAGTATTGCTATCATATATTTTCTCCTTTTATATCAATGTATTTTCATCTAAGTCACCAGTATATAAACTATCATATGAAATCTTTAATTCAATGCACTTTTTTAATTTTTCCAAATAAGTTGCATCATCATCAAAAACATTTGTGTAATCATTATTTCCAAATATTTTTTTATATTCTTGTTCTGCTTTTTCTATTTCATTTTCTAGTTCAGTGTTCTCAATTTTAGATAATTCATTTAATTTTTGTATAAAATTCATTATATTCTCCTTTTAACAATCATTTTAAAATAATCATACGCATTTGGAAACATATCATTTATATAACTTAACTCTTCCATGTCCTTTCGAATACTTGCACTACCAAAATGTGCGAATGCTTCAGCAGTCAATTTTCCTTCATGTTTCCAATAATTATCAGGATGTTTATATTTACCTACACATTTATTTTTAGTTATTCCACCAACTAAATCAGATATGCTTCCCATTTTAGGACTTTGTTTCATTGCTTTACTAATTTCTTTATAAGCTCGATCATCAGTTACATTATAACATCTTTTATATTTCTTTAAAACATCATTAAAATCATTTATTAATAATTGTTCAAATACTTTATCATTTGATATATTGCCAAAAAAATTATCTATGTTGTGTGACATTTCATGGAACAAAGTTTTATAACTACCTCTTGGATTAACAGCGTCCTTTTCTAAATTTATTTTTATATAATCAAACTTAGAGTTATATCTTGCTGTTCTTCTTGTTTTTATATTTTTAAATTTGAATTTATCTATATTATCATTCAATACTTTTTTCATTGTTGCAGGAGCATTGTTAATAACATTTTTTATTTGTGTATAATGTTTATTTGGAAGTTGATATAATTTCAATGGAGTTCTTTCATTTGTTTTTATTTCGTAAATATAGTCAACTATTTTTTTCTTTGCTATTTCCCATTTTGCTTTTTTATTTTTTGAATTACTTGTATTACTAGGAGCTAATAAACCATTTTCTAGCCTATCAAATCTTTTAATATTTCTATTAATATAATTCAATTCCTCACTAGTTAGTTCATTTATTCTATTGTTAATCCAATTAACATCATCTTCATATTCTTCATCGGTATAATCTTCCATCTCTTCTAATTCTGGATAATAAGTTGTTAATCCATGGCGACAGTTTGGATGCAAAAAGCCCTGTTTCATTGCATCACTCAATAGCATATACTTGCCATCTTTTTTTGCTCCACCTGAATAAACATCATCAATAAATATTTTATTCTCCCACTTTTGACACATGGGGCAAGCACCACCATGAGATGTTGATTGAACTAATACTCTACCTATTGATTTTCTAAAAGCACCTTCGCCCATTAATTGAGCTCTTAGGCTTGCGGTTCTAACAGCCATTTGAGAATAACTAGCAATGTTTACTCTTCTTCCATCTTTATATTCAATACAATTAAATCCTCTGTTTAAAAAGTCTTTATTTGCTTCATCAATTGCAAATTTAGTCTTTTGAAGTTCAGTTAATTCTTTTGTTGCCTTATCGTTGGCTTGCTTTTCTGTAAATACACCATTAGCCACAAAAAAAGCACTTTTATGAATAACTTGTCTATATTGATCATTAGCCATTCTTAAAACTGCTGTATTAGCTGTTTTTAAGTCATTATTTACTACTTTTATTAAAGCATTAACCTTTCTATCATTCGTTCTAAAAAAACTATGATTCATTATTTTATTAGGTTTTAGGCTCTTACCCATTATTTTGTTATATTGATTAATTGCTTTAATTGAACCTTCTTTAAGCTCATTATTTAAGTGCTTAGATATTTCTTTAGGTAGCCCCTTAGTATAACCACTTATGATATTCTTATTCTCTCTTTGGTACCTTTTTAGTTCCTTTAGTTTTTCTGCTTGCCATTGAGAATATTGAAATCCAGTTTTATCTTCTTCTTTAAGATGTCTTTTATAGTTTCTTTTCATTGAAGATATCAATTCCATTTCCATATCTTCATACAATTTTTTGATATTATAATCATTCATTAATTATCACTACTTTGAATTATTTTAATGTCAGAATACTTACAATTAACTGTTGTTGATACTGTATTATCTTTTTTTTCAGTAAAACTTACTCTTTCATTACCATCCCAATTAGTTATACTAAAATAAGTTATATTTTCATAAGTCTTACCATCATATTTAATTTTTAATCCCTTTATTGGCTTTTCTTTATTTTCTATCATTAGATTCACCTACCTTTGCATTTAATATATCTTCATTCTCAATTAAATCTAAATCATCATTAATTGAAGGTTCTTCCATGTCAACAATACCTTGTTCATTCTTTATTCTTTGAACTTCTTCTTGTTTCCATTTATCATCCTTAGTATCTCCGTAAAGCTCTTCTACACTAGTTTCTATACTCATGATTCCATTTGTTTTAGCTTTTCCTATTGTTTCAATTTGGGCTTCAAAAGAAGGATTAGCATAACCACCAAATGAAGCAGTTCCTTGAATATCAGTAATTTCATTTTGATTCATAGTATCATACACTTTAAATGTTATGTTAACCATATCATTTATAACTTTTGTTAACACTTCAACAATTTGATTTCTCTTATATAGCGTTGTCTTTTCTTTTTCTCTTGTTGCTTCTGCATTATCTATCTTCTTTGTATCAATTCCTAAAGTGCTAGGACTAATTAAACCAGTTAAGCATTGATCTAATGCAGTAATATATGTACTTAATAATGCTTCATATTGTATTTGCCCCTGTGTTGTTTCTATTTTGTTCTTACTTGAACCATCTTCTGAAATCGTTTCTTCAACTGATATAAAGTCATTATCTAAATCGCTACCCCTTAATAATAACCCAGTTTCTGGTTCTCTTGGTAATAATGATTCAGGAATATAAGTTTTAATTTGACCTTTTCTTAACGCCAACATCCATTGAGACCATACCTCATCAAATGCATCAAAATTATCAAGTTTTCCATCAAATAATGATTTCCCTCTTCCAGCATATTTTTTAGATTTTCTAAACATAACTGGAAGAGCCATCATAAATTCATTAGTGTTTGTTACTGTCTTATATTTATTGATTAGTTCTGGATAATCTTCTATCTTGCATTCTTTTCCTTCTTTATTAACTAACTTATAAGTTATATCTTTTTTTGAATATCTTTCAAGAAGTGTATATCTTTGTTTATTAATTAATTTTTTAGTTTTAAATATAACTGCAATTAATCTTCCTCTTTCATATTCAAAATCAACTCTTGAACCATCATAATATTCAATGATTGGGTACTCACTTATATCAGTATCAATAGACCACTTAAAAGCTCCATCGCCACATACTAATGCTCCAACAACTGCATCTCTTAATAATGCTTTAGGGTTGTTTTCTTCTGCTATCTTATTCCATTCTTCTTGTCTATCTCCGGCTTCTATTTTATCTAAGTCATCTGTAGAAATATCAGCCAGTGTGTCTACTATCATAGAAGGTAACCCAGTATGTATTTTTCTTATGTTCATTCCCACTGTAGGTTTACTACCCCAAAAGTGCTTATTTCCAAGTTTATCATTTAGTTGCTCATATAGTTGTTGGATTTCATTTGGATCTCCTCTATACCATATATTATTGATAAATGCTTGGCTTTCATAATTATTTAATTGTTCAATATCTATTTGTATTGAATCAGGACTTTTAATTTCTAACCAATTTCTTATCATATTTTTCATCCATCCCATCTTTATCACTCTCCAGTGTCTGCATCTTTTATCATTTGTTTAATCATTTCCCAGTTGCCTATTAATTTCTTAAATGGTAACCAAGCATATTGACAACCCTGTATATGATGGTCGTTGCCATCTTCAAGTTGTCCATCTTCTGTGAAACTGTACACATTCGTTTCACCTATATAATCTTTGCAAGTTTCAACGATTAAAAAATCCTCGGTATTTAACCAGGACTGTTGTAATTGAACTCTCGTTAAGTTCTTTGTTTTTTTCCATGCACCTTCAAATATATAAATGCATCCAGTTTTTCTCTTGTATTTTTTTGCTTCTGCTATTGTTCCAGCATCAGCATTATCTATAAAAATGTATCTAGCAAATCCCCATTTGCTTTTACATTTTTCAGCAAAATTAATTAGTTTAGGTATAACATCAGATGGAGCAAATGGTATTTCTCTGTCTTTGTTGTTGTATCCTTCTTCCTCTAGTAAAATACATTTTCTATCTTCCGTTATTCCTACAAATTCAAATGTAAGTTTATCGTGTGATTTCTTTGAGTAAGATGTATCACATCCTATTGCAAATCTTACAAACTTTCTTTTCTTTCTAGGTTCTGCTTCTTTCCAGTCTTCAAACATCGCTTGTTTTTCACTTATTATGTGTTTACCAGCAATTATATTGAATACCAGTCCTGTAGCTTTACCCCTTAACCCTTGTATTTTGTTTTTATATAATTTAGTTCCAACTGGTACAGATTCAATTATTTGTTTTTTCTTTTCATCAGTTAGGCTTAAATTATGATTAAATGTAAAATACCACCAAGTCCAATCAGCAACTTGTGATTCATTTAACATCTTTAATAATTCTATTGGACCATCGTTTTTATATTTTTCTATCGGTCTAGATTTATTAACAAATTCTTTATAGCATTCTTTATTTGGATCATCTGGATTCATTGTACACAGTCTATAATCAGCTCTCATAAACGCTTCACGTACAAATTCCATATCAGCAATATTAAACTCATCTATGAATAATCCATACACTTGGCCACCTAAAGCTTTCTTCCAACGAGCCTTATTATCATATCCCAGTACATAAATTATCTTATTTCCATTTTGAGTGTGAAAGAGTATGTGTGGAAGGCTTATCTTACCTTTTCCATTAGGATTATATTCTACGCATCCACCTTCTTTATAATCACCAAATATTTCAATTAAACCTTTATCAGAATTGATAATGTTTTTTTCAATTGTTCCTAAATCTAGTCCTGCTATAATGCTAGGCTTTGTTCCTTTGTAATTAGCAATTTTAAACATAAATTTAGGAATACCTACAGTTGTTTTTCCGGCGAATGTAGTGCCTTCTAAAAATTCAGTACTACAATCGTATTTTAAGAAACCAATGTATTTCTCACTTAATGGAAATTCACTATTCACTCTTACCACCTAATTGTTTTGAAATAGATGATAATATTTTAGTAGCATTAGGATTTTCAACACTAACTTCATCTTTAGGTTTTTCACCAACAGTGTCTCTTAATGAATTAAAGGCTTGGTAATCACCTTTTAAAGCCCTTTGCCACATAGCAATTATCATTGCCATTTGATTATCTATGTTTTCTTCATCTATACCTAATTGCTTAAACATATTTCTAATCTTCTTTCCAGTCTTATCTCTAACGTCTGGAAATGGTAAAGATAATAACAATGATATTTGGTCTTTCATTAATTTTTTCTTTCTTCTTGATTCACCAGATTTAATTCCACCATTGCGGCCTTTTCTTTTCGCTTCTTCTGTGCTTTGTATTGGCTTTAAATCACTTGCACTCACTGTTATCATCTCCTCCCATTATTTTTACAATTAATTTTAAAATAAAAAAACAACCATTTAAGGTTGCTAACAATATCTTTAATAGATACTGTACTAATGATATAAAGGTTTCTAAATTAAACATTACGCTTAGTTTAATTCGTTGCGTTAAGTCAAGTACGTCCATCAACCTTTAACTCGACGACGTGGTTATTTATATATCATCAGTACACTACCTTAAAGATAGCATGACCTTTTCATATTAGTATGAAATACTGACAGTTACCAAACTGACAATAACATTAACTCATTCAGCTTAACTTCGTTGTGCTTGGTCTAGCAAGGTGAAGCTGTTTTACCTAATGCTTTTTTATAAGCACCATATTAAGTAAATATAAAGGATTTTATTAGTGTTTTGTTTGCAATACTCAACTAAACTCTTTTGATAGATTTCACATCACTTGTACTTTGTGTTTTAGTGAATTATAAGCCATATTAACCTTTAACTATCAACATGCGACTTTTTATATATTTACTCAATATGCTACCTATAAGATAGCATTATTTGAAAGAATTAGGGTGTCATATAGGCACCATAGAATAGATATATCCCCAGTTGCTCACCTGTTCTCGTGGACTTGCACCACGCATCTTTAGTGTAGTTTATTTCTATATCGAACTTCATATAGAAAACTATTCACTACTGCATACTCTCCCTATGCTCAAATGATTATATCTACTCTATGCTACTTATATGTAACATTTTTATAATCTTTTTCTTAAAATTAAATTTATTTCATCATAATACTCTTTTGTTGGTGGTTTATATGTTTTATTTAGATCACAAAATAGGCCATTTAATTCCTTATAAATTTTAGGATAATAATAATCTAAATAATTAAGATATTGATGTGATGATAGTCCTAATAATGCTCCATTTTCCCATAAATCTCTTCCACCATTTCTTCTTTCTAAAATGTGATGAAAGGTCAAAATGTCTTTCTTGCTGGGAACCCATAATTCATTCATCCAACATTTTAAACCATAAACTAAAATCATTTCTTCTTTTAGTCTTCTCAATTTATCACCCATAATTTGCTCCAACAAAAAAAGAATCTCATCGAAGATTCTTTTTCAATTTAGACATAGATCTAAAATTTAAGAATTAATATTACCTCACGTATAATAATTCCATGATACCATTATAGCAAAAATTTCGTGACATTTTGTGACATCTTTATTTTTTTGTTTAAAAAAGTGTGACATTTTGTGACATTATAAATCTTTTTCATATAATCTGTGGCATTGCCTAGAACTATAATGAGTTAATCTTGATATCTCATCCCATTTTTTCTTTTCTACATCTCTATAATATCTTACTAATTCACTGCCACCATAGTTAGCAATTCTTTTCATTTCTTTAATGATATAGTTTTCATAAGCATTAATACTTTCTTGCAATGCGTATATCTCAGCGTCTAATTCTTCGTCTTTTATGACATAGTGTGCAAACTTATCAAATATTGTTTTTCCATCATTTTTTCCTGTAATTATATCGTGCATGATTGGGCTTCCAGGCTGAGTCTTTATAAAGTTGATTTTCTTTTTTTGCAAGTATAGCTCTAAAGTGTCTTGTAATTTATCAATTTCATTTTTGGCTTTCAATATATTCATTACTCACCTCTATCAAAATGTTCTTCGAGTTTACCATTCTTCATTCTGACATATTTTGAAATAATATTCTTATAATTTATTACAAATCCTTCAACATCTCTTTTAACTTTGCTAGTATACTTTTCATAAATACTATCCAAATGTTCTTTTGTAGGTAGAATATTAAGCACTATAACTTCTGGAACTTTACCTATAAATTTTGGTATCTCTTGATTTAAAAATGGATATTTAAATAGTTCATGATCATAGATTAGATTATATAAGTTATATTCATCATCTATATTTGCTTTAGCAAACATATACCATTTTTTATCGAACTCACCTACATCATACTTTAATTTACCCATTCCAAGCCATTCACCACATATTGCTGAATTATTAATTAATTGTTCTTGTAAACAATCTTTATTATCTAACAACCACTGATATAATCCTTTATATAATTTATCTTTTACTTCTTCTAACTCATTGATATTAATAATTGTTTTTCTTTGAGCAAAATACAACTCATCATTTTTCTTAAATAATACTAAATTACTTCCATCTAGTTTTTCAGTTACATATACCTTATCCCCTGAACAATTAACTCTTTTAGTTTTTGGATATATTTCTTTCTTTATCATAATTTTTCCTTTCCAATTCTTCTTCTAGTTTTTCAATCTTACACTTAATTTTAAGTTTATCTTTAAACAAATCAGTCTTTCTGTCAGATACTGCTATTAGTTTGTTTATTTCTCTTAAATTTTGCTTATACTTTGCCAATTCCCTCCTGATATCATATAAACTTCTCATTTCACTCCTTTGTATTTTCTTTTTATCGTTGGAACAGACACACGATATTCACATTGGGGGCAATTTAGAAATCGATAATAGTCTGGAATAATAGCACAATCTATATCGTTTAATGTATAAGTAAATTTGCACCCACAAACTTCACATTTTTTAATATAAGTAAATTTATCTGGTGGTATTTTTGTACCTTTTTTAATTATTTCCATCTAACACCCCTATCAATTCTTTATATTTTTGTAAAATTTCATTTAAAACTTTATAGGTTGGTTGAACTTCAATACTGCTAGGATTTTCTACATCATAATCATTAAAACCATCTTCGTTATAATGTTTCCATCTTAAACTTGGAGTGTTTTGTTCTATTTCATCTTCTAAATATTTTATAAATTCTTTTTGTTGAGTTTTATTTTGTAAATATATATTAGAAACAACGCTATCAATTCTACTTATTTTGTTAGTTAAAGGCTCGTTCTCATATTTATCAAGTTGTTGCTTTAATTTTTGATTTTCTTCAACCAGTTCAGCCAAATCATCTTTAGGTATTAAGTAATGATCCGATCCTTGTATATAATATTTGCTATAATCTTCTAATTTCACTATTTATCATCTCCTATTATTTCTTTATTGCTTAATCTTTTTAATCTACTTCTCATTTTCCTACTTAATGCTCTATCTTTTTTTCTACCGACTATTTCATCACTATAACATTCTAAAATCTTTTTAATTAAAGCATTTTTAATTACTCTATATCTTTTATGATCTTTTCTATCTTTTTTTGTTCTACTCATCTTCACTATATCCTATTATTTCTTTATATTTTTGTAATATTTCTAAATAGAATTGCTTTTTAAGTATTAAAAAATTAATATCACTTCCTACTTCGTGCAATATATCATAATTTTTAATTTGTTCTTTTAATTTATTTATTTCATTTTCTAAATAATCTATAAACTCCTTTTGTTGATTATAATTAGCAATTTTTGTACTTTTACAAATATCTATAAGACTGCAATAATGTGAGCCTTTATATTGCTCAAGTTGTTTCTTTAAGTCCTGATTTTCTTTAATTAATTTTGTATTTTCTTCATATAATAATTCACTAGTTAAAGTACCAACTTTTTCATATTTATTTTCAAGTTGTTTCTTTAATTCTTGATTTTCTTTATTTAATTCAGCAATAGTTAAATCATATTCTTCGAATAATTCTCTAGTCATTTACTCATCACTTTTACTTTCTTTGCTTTAAATCTTCCACATAGTTCGCATACAAAATTTCCATTATCATCAGTTATTGTCATTGTTTTAGCATTACAATAAATGCAATTAGTTGCATCTTTATCATGCTTATGTTCCTTTATATATTTTCTTCGTTCTTCTCTATTATAACTTGGCAACATTGGTTTTCCATTCCATGTGCCATACATACTATAATCAAAATTTTCGATTATCATTTTTACTCATCCCTTTCTAGATTTCAATTCTATTAACTAACAAGTTTGCTACATTATTGTCGATATGATATAATTTACCAAAGGAGGAAATATGAAAATGAAAAAAGACGATTCAATAACAATTGAGCATTTAATAACTAATCATTATGGTGAAAATTCTAGAAATTTCCTACATTGTTCAGATTATATTATTGAGAATCCATATTTTTACACTGGCTTATTAATCGGACTTAATAATTCACAAAATCTTTTATTAAAAAATGAAGATATTTTGTATTTTGTCGATAAGGAAAATTATGAAAAAGATCTAGCAGAATTTATAAAGAATTTAAAAAAATTTGTTAATTCTGAAAAATAAGAATCGATATTATTTCGATTTTTTTATTTAGTCTTAAAACTGAACATTCCTTCTAAGAATTGTATTTCATGACATGATCAATTAAATCTTTTAAATCTTGACTAGTCATTAGTATTACTCATTTTTTTACACCTCTTTTGGTTTAGTAGTGTCATAATAACTCATATTATTTAATATATTTTTATCTTTCTCTTTTACTGCTTTTATACAATTAACTAGCATATCACCCGCTTTGTCTTGTGAAATTCTATAAGCAATATCCTTATCAGTTGCTTCGATTTCAATATCTTTAATAAAATTAATTTGTACTTTCAGTCTTACTCTATACTTATTCATTTACTCATCACTCTCTACTTTCTCTACTAAATTGGCTTTTATTAAGTCATAGATTGTATCTTCAATTCCTCCTAATTCATCATCAAATACATGGTATGTATAATCATTATTCATAATATCTAAAGAAATACCTCTATTTGAAAAATAAACTAATAAAGCATTTTTATTCCCACTTTCGTTAAAATCTGTGGTAAATTCTTTTATCATGTAATATTGATTTTTATTTATAAATCCAAATTTTTCCAACTCTTTCAAATCTACGTTATCTTTAATCTTTAACATTACTATTCCTCTCTTTTTCTTTTATTCTTTTTATAAATTCATCTGTATTGGCTATAAAATAGTATTTCGCTATTAATCCAAATAATCTAATTACAGGTACAAAGGATAATAATAGATAATCTATAGTTGTTCTTGCATATCCATAAATTTTAGAATTGTTATTTGTTGCCTTTCTTAATTTATCTCTAGCTTTTATAAATTGTTTTCTTGTTAGTATTCCACTAGCTATGTAAATAACAAAATATATTAATACTGTGCTTAAATAAAATTTAATCATTACTATCACTTCCTTGTTCTAATTCTTGTATTTTAAGTTGCACTTCCATTATTGTTTGTTCATCTATAAATGCACTATTTATTCTTGTTTCTTTTAACCATTCTTCTAATTTAGTTAATATGCTTTTTAGTTGTTTATTTTCTTGTTGTAAATTTTCAATTTCTTTCAATGCAGATTCTTTATATATCTTAGATGAATTGCTCTCTGGTCTTACAAAAAATTTAACTATACTTTTGTCTCCAAAATATTTTGTTATCCATTCATCAGTCCATAAATTTATTTGTCCTTTAACAAATGGGTCTTCTTCTATCTTAACTATCTTGTAGCCATTTAAATATTTACCTATTAAAGGGTATAAATCTTTTTTATTCATTCTGACACCTCTTTTAGTTCTTTTAACATATCTTTAGTTATTTCAATTATAGAAATTGGTTCGTATTCATATATCAAATCCCAATAATCTTCTACTTTTTGAATGCTGTAGTTTGGATAACTATTCTTATATATAAGTAAATATATTTTCATTTTGACACCTCTTTTAAATTCACATTATCTTGTAATCGTTTTAATTCTTCATATAACCATTCTTTTGCTTTTTCAAAAGTTTCTTCTTCAGAAGAATAATCATAAGGACTAAATACATCAAAATTTATTTCATAATATCTTTCTTCATTTTTATCATAAGCATATTTATTTATAGATATATCAGCTCTATAAGTACAACCAACCTTTGCAATTCTTAACCTAATATATTTATTTTTATTAACATATAATTCTTTCATTTTAACGTCTCTTTACTTTCCTTACTAATCGTTATCCGCTATTTCTAAATAGTCTAGTAAACTAACATAACAATCTTTACATAATGTACATAATTTTTTATTTTCACAACCTTTGTATGTATAAATTGCTATTCTGTTTTCTTTGAATGTTATATTTCCACACTTGCAACAAACTTGTGCATTCCTTTGTGATACATTATTTAAAAATCTCATTAAATCTTTATCACTCATTTTTCTTATTTTATTTAATTCCATAATTATTTTCCTCTCTCAATAAACCTAATTATTTCTTTGAGTTTTGTAATAATCGTTTCTTTTTTAATGTCAGAAGTTAGGACTATGTCAACTAACTTACTATGTATTGAGTCTATTTTTAATTCATAGTCCTTATTTTCGAACATTAATACTTCTACATCTTGATCGTAAGTATTTTGTAAGCACTTTATTTCATTTGTTAAATCAGAATATTGTTTATTTGATAGTATTTTCATCTATAAAATAAATCCTTTCTATTTTGTATCTTTTAGTTCTTATTTTTCCTTTTGAGATATAAGAATCAATTGTCTTTGTGTTAGAATAGAAAAATTTAGCACAGTTCTTTGAACTTGAAAATATAGCTATCAATTTTTCATTGTCTAACACATCATAAACTGCTATTACACTTTTTCTTTTCGTCTCGTCTGAATCACTATTACATATAGCACATAACAAATTTAAATATGGTTCATAGATTTTCTTTGACATACTTAATCGCTCTGCTTTCATTAGCACTGTTTTTAATACTTGTTTTAATAGTGTTTGGTGTTCTTCCTGGCTTAATTGTTCTAAGAATGTATCTTTTACTTAAAAGTATATCTTTCTCTTTTATTTGGCTTGTAAGTACTTTAATTTGGTTTTTTAATTTATTAATCTCTTTAGTAAGCCCACCTTTTGAAGTATTGGCACTTTTTAATTTAATTTCTAAATCTTTTTTTAATTTTAATATTTCTTCTTTATCGAATAGTTGATTATTTAAAGTGTTAATTTCTTTTAGTTGCTCTACACATTTAGTATTTAAGGCACTAATACTTTCATCACTTCGTTCCTTATAATCACTAAATTCATTTTCTAATTTCTTTTTTTCTTCCAAAACCCTCTGAAAATCTTTTTTATAAAAAATCTTCATAGTTAATTCCTTTCTTTTTTTGCTCAGAAGGGAAGATCATCATCATTAAGATGTATTCCCTTGTCACTGTATTCTGTTTTATAATTTTGTGGTATTTCATTTTCAACTGAATTATTTGTATCAGATGTTGCTTCTTTTTTACTATCACCAGCAAATTCTGCACCATCTACGACTACTTCAGTTACAAATCTTTTATTTCCGTCTTTGTCTTCATAATTTCTAGTTTGTATTCTTCCAGATACTGCTATCATTTGACCTTTTAAGAAATATTTATTAATAAATTCTCCTGTTCCATGAAATGCTATACAATTTATAAAATCAGCTTCGTATTGACCATCTTTATTTTTGAAATTTCTATTTACAGCAATAGTAAAATTTGTAACTGTAGTTTCGTTTAAATTTTTTAATTCTGGATTTTTTGTTAATCTTCCGACTAAAACGACCTTATTCATAATCTTTTCTTTAGCTCCCTTCTTAATGACTCATTTTCTTTCTTTAACTCATTTATTCTAGTTCTTGAAAATGCTTCAATATTTTTTAAATTTTCATAAACAATAGATAATTCTTCATACTTTTTCTTGTAATCAAAAGTCTTTTTTCTATAAACCGCAACTGTCTTGCCTGTATATTCACATGTTTTCTTTCCGTAGATTTCAACTAAATCTAAATTCAATAGTTCATTTAACCTAGGTGAAGCATTATTTCTATCATCGTTGTTTGTATAGCCTTTTTCGTACATTCTAACAGCTATTTCTTTTGCCGTAAGCATTTCATCACCTAATACTTCTAAAACTTGTTCTTGCCTTTGCTTTGTGTCTATTTGATTGTAAGAATCAATTTTAGTTTCCAAACACGTAGGTTCGAATATGTAATTTCTAGTTTCCATATGTTACCTCCAAATTTTTAAGGTTTGCTATTTCATCTGGTGTAAGTGTTTCAATATCTAATGCTTGTGCTTCTTGAATAATACTATCAAGCAATAATGCCATATCTTTTGAGTCATACACTGAACTTCCATAGTAAGCAATTAGATTAGTGAATCCATCGAATTTTGATTTCGATAAGGATTCACATATCCAACCTATTCCTTTTCCAGTCCACGCATTTATGAATGTTCCTACTGCTTCATTTTTAATAGGAATGACTTCATATTTACCCATTTCTTTTATGTTTTTACGATATACTTCTTCTTTTGAAATATGAAGTTTATCTGCTATCTTTTTACATAAGACCCAACAATAGCCATTAGCATCTAAAGACCTCTTGTTCTTATGTTCCTTTATTTCATATTTTTTATTTGGATCTAGTTGCCACAAGTATTGAGATATTTCTTGAGGACTGCCAATCATTATTCTTCATCTTCCTTGTAGAACTCCAAAAGACTATTTAATTTTTTAATTATTTCGTATTGAACTAATGATAAGCGACACTTTTGACCATTTATAATTGCATAATTAATTAAATTGCCATTTACAGTATTTTCTTGTTTTATTTCTATTTGTTCAAATTCATTTTCTACTTGTTCTTTCTCGGTATCTGATTCACACAAAGGTTTACATATTGAATTAAATTCTTTGATAATAGTGGTAAAAGCTTCTAATAAACTAGGTCTTTCTTCAGCACCAACTTGTTTTATAAAGTCTTTATATTCTATAAGTTTATAATTTCTTATTACAAAATAATTTTTATCAGCATATCCTAGGCCTGGTATGGTAGTATTGCATAGGCCATCATTTATATAAGTCTCGGTTTTGTATTCTCCAAAAGCATTAAAACAAGTCGGCTTTTTTCTGTCTCTCCATCTAAAACCGTATCCTTCCAGTAATTTCATTAGCTTATCGTATTCTTCTTGAGTGTTGCAATGTACTGCTATATCTTCATTTTTAAATTTTTCTATCATTTTATTCATTATCTTCCTTC
Source organism: uncultured Mycoplasmatota bacterium (assembly GCA_900556025.1). The sequence goes on along the minus strand of USNG01000017.1, from coordinate 5,403 downwards.
TCCTAATTTTCCACTTTCTTTTCAAAATCTATGTTTATTTTTGTGCTCCAACTATTTTCTAAAGTCTTAGTTGTGTTATTGATAAAACTATCCACAAATTTTTCCATATTTGCTTTTTTGTTTAATTCTTTTTTTATCATTTCAGTTAATATTGGTTTCTTTTCTTCAATAGATTGTTTAACAGTTTCCTTTACAACCTCAGTCATTTGTTTTCTTAATTCGAAATCAAGTAATCTTTCAGTCCCCCATGAACCTGTTGATGGTTTACCAGTATCTTTATCCACTTTTGTATTTAGTAATTCTTTTACAATTGTTCCAACAATATCATTTTTTGCGCCAAGTGCTTCTATCATACTTGCATTTACTACTTCTTTTACACATTTTGCAATATAATTTTGATCTATTTTTAAATCTACGCCTAATATGTTATTCATTGTTTATGTTCCTTTCATTTATAAGTTCATCTGTTAGCTCTATTGCTAAATCAAAAGTTATTCCTTTTGACATAAAACTATCTGCAATATTTTTATAATTGTAATTTTTAATCTTATTTGTCATTGTATCTTCTATATTGCCATCAAAGTTTTTTATATGATAGGTTGCATCAACTCTTACAGTATCTTTTACATAGTTAAGCATACCAACATAATTTTTGTCTTTATATTCCAGCTTTTGTTCAAGTTCTTTTATTTTTTCTATTAAATCTATATATTCTTTTAATTTTAATACAACTATATTTTCTTCCATTTTTTCTCCTTCTAAATAAAATCTCTATCGCTAATACCAACTTGTTCTGCAACTGGTATTGGTCTATAATTGTCTTCAACATCTTGCTTATAATCTTCAAATTCTTTTTTTAAAATTTGATATTTACCCACTAAATCTTCTAATAAACGGATAACATCATCTTCTGCAAACTCAAATGGTTCTATTTCATAGTTCACTATTTTTTCAATGTCTTTTTTTAAGCTATAATCTATATCCATTTAAGCCACCTTTTCATAACTCATACCATTAGTTTCAATGAATTTTCTTAATGCAAGTAATTGATTCTTTTTACCAGTAATCTTTAATGTAAATGTTAGAACCGGTTCTTCTTCTTTTATTTCTACTATTGTTTCAGCCATTTCTTGCATTTTTTCTTCTTTTTGTTCTTCAATTACTTTTTTAGTTTCTTCTTCTTGATTTTTTAAAGCTTCTTCTTTTGAAATTAATTCACTATTTTTTCTAATTACCATGCCTAAATCAAAATTATTTAAATAATCATTTTTAAGTTCAATTTCGTATTTACTATGTAATTCACTTATCGTAATTAAATCGTTTCTTATTTTGTCTAATTTGCTTATTAAATCTTTTTCTACATCTTCAATTTTGAAAGTTTTATTTAAGTATCTTTCATCGAATACTTTTTCAAATTCTAGAACATCCTTTAATTCTTTTACTTCACTTTCAAAGATTACTAAAATTGCTTTCTTTTTCTCTTCTTTGTCTTTATTCTCAACTTCTTTAACTATTTCATCAATCTTGCTTGATGAATCTTTTATCATTTCAGTAATTTCTTTTACAACTGTCTTAAATTCATCAAATGGTTTCATAAATTCTTTTTCTAGTCTAATTCTTTCATCATTTAACTTTTTAGCAGTTCTATTAAGCATAGCTTTATCTTCTTTTGCTTTATCAATTGAATTAATATCATAATTTTCTGCTTTATAATCTTCTAACTTATTTTTAATTTCTTCTTTAATTTTTAGTGCATTTGTTGTTAACTCTCCTAATGCTAAATTTGTTACTCGTAGTTCTAAATCTTTTTCTTCCATTTTTAAAATATATCTCCTTCATTTTTTATATTTACTTTTGGCTTCTTTTCTAAATGTTTTACTGCTTGTTCCAATTGCAAAATTGACATTTTTGTATTATTTTCAACCTTATAAGTTTGATAAATTAATTCTTTGTCAGTGTTAGTTTCTCTTGCTAATCTATCAAGTTTTACTATAAGTTCAGTTTTCTTTTTTATCTCTTCTTCTTTTGATAGTTTTTTTACAGCTTGAGATTTTTGATTTTCTTCATCACCAGTTTCAACCTTATATGCTTTTAATAATGCATATTTATCCGCATACGTTAACGCTTTTCCAGGTGCCTTATCTTGACTATCTATTCCATCTCCATAACTTTTAATTTCAATAAACTCTTCTGGCCTATCTACATTTACAAATCTATATGTTATTTCGAGTCTTATTACAAAATTTTCGACATCTCCGTATTTAGTGTTAAATGTTATTCTATCCTGACTAATTATTTTTCTATCAGTTGGATAACTATATATTCCTAATTTATTTTCAATAGGTTTAACAGCGTTCAAAATGTCGGCTTCTTTTGTTGCTTTATATTCTGATTTGGTTCCTTCGCCAACTTTTAAATTCTTTTTCACTTTTTGAATTTCTACAGTGGCAAGTGACATTTTTTGATAAATGTTTAACTTAGAATAATCAATGCTCTCAACTTTTTCAATTTCATTTATTTGTTTTTGTTCTTCCATATTTTTTCATTTTCATCCTTTCTAAAATTCCAATTAGTGATGTATCTTGAAATGTTTTTAATTGTAATTTCATTCCATCCTAATTCTTCTAATTCTTTTTCAAACTCAATAATTGTTTTTCTTTGTTTGAATAACTTTCTGTAAATATTAATTATTTTATTTCTATCGATTTTCTTTTTTATGTAAAGGCTATCTAAAAATAAATCAAATAATTTTATTTCTTCTTTATCAATTTTCATTTTTCACCCACTATCACATATTTCCAGTAAAGATTTATTCCGTCTTTTTCTTTCTGAGTTAGTAGATGTTTTTGTTTTTCTTCTGAAACAATTTTTTTAATGAAACTAGGATATTTTTCATTTATAGTCTCAAGTGTTACAACTCTTAAATCTCCAAATATTTCTGAAGGATTAAATCCTAACTTGCCGCTCATCTTTTTGATGTATCGTAGATCTAAATCTCTTTCATAGCATTTATCAGCTTCTTCCATCGATTTAAACTTTTTATTACACAAAGAACATACATGTAGTCCTTGAACATTCGCACTTTCTTTTTGAGAAAGAGTTTTAAGTGGATGAATAAGAATGCTTATTGTAGGCGGTTCTTTATCTCCAGAATTAACATAATTATCAAACTCTTCTAAAACCTCATTAAATTCATAGTCTTTCAATTTGCTGGACCAATTCTCAATTACATCTTCAGTTATAGAGAAATATGGATAGAAACTTTTGATTATTTTTAATAACTTTTCAACTTGTGCTCTATTCATTTTCTTCTCCCATCCTAGCTCTTGCTCTAGCAAATACCACATCTAGTTTTCTTTCGCTAGCAGACCTTTTACCTTTTTTCAAATCTTCTTCAATTTTTTCTAAAGTGTCCAGTCCGCAATCTTTCCAAGTACTAAGAATGCCTTTTATGTAACTCAATTTGTTGTGACCTTGTTCAAACGCAACTTTGTATGCCTTCAGAACTATTGGTTCTGTATGAGTGTTTACTAAGTTGTTCACTTCTTCAAATTCATAAGGTGTTAGGCTTCTTCCATAATTTTTTTCAACAAAATCTATAATCGAATTTGGGAATGTTTCTTTCTCTTTCTCTTCCCCTATAACCCTATCTCTATTACTATCTTCATTAGTATTACTATCTTTAGATATAGAATTATTTTTATTATTAAGAGTATTATTATTAACAACTACAACTACATCTGATGTTGTTATTGTTTCGCTTTCATTTTCGGTTTTAATTTTGCTTTCTATTTCGGTTTTTTTATTTTTTCTAGGACGTCCACCTTTAGATCCGTTTACAACCTTACTTTTGTACGATTTTATGGGCTTTGTTATATTTATCCATACATCCTCTTCATAAGAATTAGGTTTTAAGTTAGGTTCTTTTTCTTTAAAATACCAATCAAATAATTTTCCTAAAAATTTATCTCTTTTTTCAGTATTTTCTATCCTATCAATTAACCGAAACATTTCTAAATAAACTGTAAATTGTTTAGGTTGGTTATTCTTCATATAATCACCTTATTAAAGATTTGCTCTACAAAATGATTCACTATTTCCACCACTTATACACATTTCTAAACCTTTTGAGTATTGCTTACTTAATGCATATCCGGTTAATATAAGCATTAATATTGCTAAAACAATAATAGTAATAGTTACAATTTTGTCTTGTTTTTCTTGTTTTAAATAATATTCTCTTTCATAACTTTTTTCTTGATTTCTTTTGAGTTCTTCTGAACTAACAATAAATTCTGGTTCATCTATCTTCTTCATGTTTAATTTTCCTTTCAAATAATAAATTTTGACATAGATTTAAACCCCTTAATTGATTTATTCTTCACTTTTTGATATAATTATCAGTGAAGAACTTTTAACGATTGGTTCTTCTTTTTTTACGCTAATTTTCATATTTTGAATTTCTTTTTGAACACTTTTACACTTGCCAGTAATGGCTTACTTTTTGGAACATACATTCCTTCTTTTTCCATATCGCTTCTTAGTTCTTTTACTATTTCAACACAACGACCTTTACCCAATGTAGGAACTAGAAGCTTTAAATCATTTGAAGTAATGTAAATCTGATTAAGTATTTCTTCCTTTGTTTTCATGTTCTCAACTCCTTTCTTTTTATTTCAGCGTGGATATTGATATTTTTCTTATTCTCCTTTACAATGTTTTTGAAAGGAGGTTTTTAATGTCTGATACTATTTGGGTTGCTATCATAGCTGCTGCATCTGCAATTATTCCTCAATCGATAAATGCTTATATAAACTATAAAAAAGATGTCAAACTAAAATCGCAAGATATTTATAACCAAAATCGTTTAGATGCAATAAATGAGTTTCTTGACTCTACTGGAAGTATTTATTCAGAAGTTGGAATGTCTTTAAAAGAAAAATATAATTTTCAAAAATCTGCTCAAAAATTGTTATTATATTTTCCAAATATTAGCACCGAAACTTTTAACGAAATATTCGCATCAACCAAAGAATGGAATCCGCAGAAAAGACTTGATACTTTACAGCCATTAATTAAACAACTATCCAAATCAATAAAAGAAAAATAATGTATGCTATGATTAAAGATATTGATAAAATTTTAATAGTTTCTCTATCATTATCTTTTTTTCTTTCATTGAAAATAAATATTAAGTAATATATCGCAATTAATATACTCACTATAATTTTAAATGTCATTTATTCCCCCTTATTATCCTTCTTTTTCTTCAAAAATGTTGCTTTCAGTTACATTTGGTTTTACAAAAAAACTAGATAATTCACAATTTAATACTTGAGCTATATTATTTAGTTTTTCAACATTAAGTTTGCTAGGATTAACTTCATAATCACAATATGTTGT
>USNG01000016.1 GCA_900556025.1 uncultured Mycoplasmatota bacterium | reverse complement strand
GTATAATATTCTCTATCAGTAACCCCTTTTATTTTACCATATATTGCTTTATCAATATTGATAAATCTTCCTGATAAGCCTTCTGCCGGAGTAGCAAGTAATGTGAAGTTTAATTTGTACTCTTTGCAATAATCATCACATCTTTTTCTCATAAATTCAATTATTTCAAGGCCAAGTTTTTGTGCTTCATCACTTTCACCGTGATGTTTTCCAATTAAAGCTTTTAAGCATTCTGCTAGGCCAATGAAACCTATTGATAATGTTCCATGTTTTAATACTTTTCTTAATCTATCATTCGTCTTTAATTTTTCTGAATCAATCCATATTCCTTGTCCAAGTAAGAATGGAAAGTTATATATTCTCTTATTACACTGAATTTCAAATCTTTCTAGTAGCTGATCTTTTACTAAGTCCATTAGTTCTCCTAGTTCTTCATAAAAGCCTTTCATATCAGTTTCATCATTTCTAACAATACCATGTTTAATACCAAGTCTTGGTAAGTTAATTGATGTAAATGATAAATTACCACGTCCTGGTGTCACAGCTTTATCTTCATCTACGACATTACCAATAACTCTAGTTCTACATCCCATATAACCAACTTCTGTATTATAGTCTCCCTTGTAATAAGGTTTATTAAATGATGAATCCATAAATGAGAAGTTAGGGAATAATCTTTTCGCAGATACTTTTATAGCCAGTTTAAACAAATCATAGTTAGGATCTCCTGGCTCGTAGTTAACTCCATCTTTTACTTTAAATATTGATATTGGGAATATTGGAGTTTCATTCTTACCTAGTCCAGCATCTACCGCTAATAGATAATTTTTCATTACCATTCTTCCTTCTGGTGAAGTATCAGTACCAAAGTTTACACTTGAGAATGGTACTTGAGCTCCTGCTCTTGAATGCATTGTATTTAAATTATGAATAAATGCTTCCATAGCTTGATATGTTTGTCTATCAGTCTTATTAAATGCTTGTTTATATGCATTATCAAATATACTTCTTACTTTAGTATTTTTTGATGTAAATTCATCAAATAAATTCATATCAAATTCAATAGTATTTAGTTTATCAATAATATCTATAATTTTATTAAAGTTTAAGAATTCTATAAAACCTTCAAATTCTAATAAATTATATAATGCTTGTTTAAATTCTTTTTTAAATGTTTTAAGTACTCCTGGAGCCATATAATAATCAAATGCTGGAATACTTTGTCCTCCATGTTGTTCGTTTTGATTTGCTTGAATAGCTATGGCAGCTAATGCTGAATAACTATTAATGCTATTTGGAGTTCTTAAATATCCATGTCCAGTAGAAAATCCATTTTTAAATAGTTTACTTAAATCAATTTGAGTACATGTTGTAGTGCCCATAGCCCAGAAATCTAAATCATGAATATGAATAGTTCCTTCATCATGAGCTCTACTATATTTGGCATCCATTAAATATGCTTTTGCAAATTCTCTTGATACAGTTGAGCCAAAATGTAACATAGTTCCCATTGGTCCATCTCCATCTACATTTGCATTTTCTCTTTTTGAGTTTTCTTCTGTAGCTGATTTTAATCCTAAAGATTCAATTGCTTTAACAAATTTATGTTGTTGTTTAACTACAAAAGCCTCTCTTGAAGCAGCTCTTCTTTCTCTATAATTTTTGAAAGATTCATATACTTCATTATATTTCATGTCTTGAAGAATTTTTTCAATAGCGTCTTGTACATCTTCAACGTTAATAGTTTTTCTATCTTTATATTCTTTTTCAATATATTTAAGTACTTTTTCTTTTACTTTATTAACTTCCTTTTCATCATACTCTTCATATACGCTATCAAAACCTTTTTTAACAGCTATAGCCACTTTAGCATCATTAAAACTTACCCGTTGGCCACTTCTTTTAACGACAACAATGTCATCAAAAAAATCCTTCTTCATAATACTCCTCACCTTCATTCGTTAATATTTTTCTTAACTTAATCAAAGTGTATAATATTTTTTTATTTTTGTAAATGTTTTTTGCATTAATTTTTTTATAAAAATATTGCAAATGTAAATTGACTTTTTTGAAAAAGTTGTTCCAAAAAACATAAAGCCTTTATTTATGGTAAATACGAAAATGACATTATTTGTTTGCTTTACACTTGTTTTTTAAAGTTATATATTAATAATTCTATATTTATATACACATACTTCTTTTGTACCATTTGGATAAATATTTTCATAACTATTATGTAAGTGTCCATGAAAATGATAATTTACTTTATTTTTTACTAAATAATAATCTATTCCGATTAGTCCTACTCTGTAAGAATTATTTTTAAATGAAGCATCATGTGTTATTAAAATATCTGAACTAGCTAAAGCATTCATATCTTTTAAATTATTATATTGACTATAAAAAGTATATTTATTTGTTCTACTACCAAAAGATCCTGAAATACCAGCTATTTTTACACCATTATAATCTATTACTTTATTATCTATATCATTAATAGAAAACAAATTATATAGTTCTAATGGATAATTATTACCGTGAATAGCAATTATATCTTCTACTTTAATAAACCTTAATATAGTCTTTAAATCACTTCCATTTATATCCCCTAGAAGAATACATAAATCATAATTATTATTTTTAACAAACAATTCAAAATCGTAATCATATTCTAAACTTCCATGAGTATCACTTATAAGTAATAATTTTAAATTATATTTTTCAGGACTTACTGATTCAAATTCTGAATATATATCTTTATAAAGACTATTATATCCTTGTATTTCAAAATCACTATAATTCTTATATTTTTCTATATCTAAATGTTTCATAAAAACTCCATAATATTATTTAACTTTTATAAATAAATTATATCATAAAACATATTATTTAATATGAAGAATTTATTTGATAAAATTAAAAAGTTTTTTAGTGAAATTATGATGTTTACTACTAGTTATTCTTTAAATGTATTTGATGAGCCTTTAAGTAATGAACTTGAAAAGTATTATTTAGAAAGACATTTATCTGGTGATAAGGAAGCAAGGAATATATTAATAAAACATAATTTAAGATTAGTTGCTCATATAGTTAAGAAATACGAAATGAAAGGTACTTCTAGTGATGACTTAATAAGTATAGGAACTATTGGATTAATTAAAGGAATTGATTCTTATAAGAAAGATAAAAATGTTAAATTAACTACTTATGCTGCTAAGTGTGCTGAAAATGAAATTCTTATGTATTTTAGAAGTAATCGTAAATATAACAATAATATTAGTTTAAATGACGTTATTGGTCATGATAAAGATGGTGGAGATATTACTTTAATTGATGTTTTGGAAAGTCGAAGTGAAAATTTTGAAAATGATATTGAGTTTAAAGATAATGTTAAAAAACTATCTAAGTATTTAAATGTTCTTAATAAAAGAGAACTTGAAATCATAAAGAAAAGATATGGTTTATTTAATGAAGATGAATTAACTCAAAAAGAAATAGCTGATTCTATGCATATATCCAGAAGTTATGTTTCAAGAATAGAAAAAAGAGCATTAATTAAAATGCTCCGTGAATTTTTAAAAAATAATAATTAATCTTCACTATATGAATTTATATATTCTAAGTTATCTCTTAAATTATTAGAGATTTCTTTATTTCTTTTGAAGAGTGCTATCTTTTTATAGTTCTTATTGAAAAATAATGTCATGAATATTGAGTCTTTTGGTTTATTTTTATAGTATTTTGATTTTAAACCATTTGATTCATAAATTAATAAATATTTATAGTTAGTTTTTAAGAAATCTTGTACCAAAGAATTAAATTCTTCTCCATAATTTAGTGTCCAATCTTCATTCTTTTCTTCTATATGAATTTTTGTATTCTTTTTTATATATTTTAGTATGAGTTTGTTTTCTATTAATTCATAATTATAGTCTGGACCAAATTCTGGAATGTTACTATCACCTATAAAAAATAGTTCTATATCAGTATATTGTAATTCTTGATTAATTGCATCTTTTAATAATTTTAATTCTTTATCATTAAGTAAAGATATATCAAAAATTATCTCATTATCTTTATCACATTTAATTACTTTTACATTAATTGTATCAACTAATCCTGTTTTAGAGTTTTCTATGTCTATTTGTGCTTTCATTTGCTCTCACTTACTTCTAATAATTACAGATTCAAAGTACCTTTCTTGAAATTTAGTTAATGCTTTAATGGCATCGTCAGAATAGTATTTACCATCTTTTGAAACTATTAATTTGTCATCATCATCGTTTGTTCTATGAATTATTGCAATTACTTTTCCTTTACTTTTAGTTACTTGTTCAAATTCATTAATTAAATATGCATCTAGTTCTTCTACATCACCACTAATTGTATTCGGGATATATCCATAATTTAACATATACATGAATCCATGCTTAGGATGTCTAGATCCTAATTGTCTATCTTATTTCCTTTCCTAAATAATCTTTTGCATTAGTCTTTTGCATTTTACCTCCATTTTAATACATAAAAAGAACAATAAATTGCTCATTAAAATTTTCTTTTTCTTTCATATGATGAGTCAGTATAAGTACTTGAGTTTTTTTCACTATAACGCTTAGCTTCTTCTCGTAATATTGATCTTAATGATTTTAGTGAATCTTTTAATGTAACTTTTACTTGACTTCTTAAATCATATTTAAAATGAGTAGATACTAAAAAATACAATTTAGGATTAACTGCTAATTCATCTTCGAAAGAGTCTTTTACTGATTCGACTATTTTTTCTAATGAATCACCATGAAATCTTCTTATATTTTCTTCACTTACTCTTTTACCCATAAATGTTGTATATGTTTTAGCGTATCTTTCAATCATTGGATAACCATCTAAAGCACCAATATATTCTTTATCTTCAAATGGAATTACATGATATTCTGTTAATTCTACAGCTTCATCATATAAATCATTTACTTTTAAGTATTCAACCAATTTTTTTATTTTATCGTCACTCATATTTATTCCCTCCATAATGATAATACTTTTTCTTTAGCATGTTCCCTGTCTTCTTTTGTGATTATTTTACCATCACTACTACATTCAATCAAGTTTTCTAGTGCTAACTTAGTGAAATTTGTCGCTAAATGTAGTCTTGGATCTATTTTTGATTCATCTACTTCTAAGTTACCATCTTTATCTTTAGAACTGTCTTTTTGCATTTGATACATTTTATCTACTGTACCATCTTCTAATACAGATTTTAATGTACCTGTGAAATTAATATTATTAAAAAGTAATGCATATCTTAGTAGAAATCCTGAGTTGCATGTCCATAATCCTTTTTCTTTTAATGATTTTATGTCAATTCTACTTAAATTTAAAAATAAATTCCACACTTCATCTTTGATATAATCATCACTATCACTGCTTATTCTTGGATACCATAATCCGTCTCTTACTTTATATAGTATTTCTAAGCTATCTACTTCTTTTAATAGTTTAATTTTTAAGGAAATCAATTTGTTAAGTAATTCAGTATTTCCACTTTTTAATATTTCGTCTAAACTATAGTTTGCGAAGATATTTTCTAATTCTCTTATATCATACATATAGTTTGGATTTCTTAATTTAGTGTGTTCACCTACTACATCTACTAGTACTTTATCATATGGTGTTTCTTCTGGTAAAAAATATCTAAGAAGTTCTTTACCATTTTTGAGTAGCATGTATCTTCCATATTCTCCATGATCTTCAAATCCTGTATATTTTTTGCTGTCTACGTCTTTAAGTGTTCCAGATAAAAGATATTGAGGGAATCTACCTATATCATGTAGTAAACCTTCTATACTTGCTGAAGTAGCATAAGATTCATTTAACATTCTAGACTTAATAGTTAAATCTCTAACACCGGTTTCCATACTTAAACCATGATTTTCTTTAAGCTTTATATCTTCAGTAGCATTAGGATATTTTAAAGCAATTAACTGCATATATTTTCTACAATATTCTAAATATTTAAGCTTTAGCTCTTTCATTATTTCTCCCCCTAAAAACGCGCTTATTATAGCATATATCATGTATTAAATCAATTTAATTGTTTATCCATGTATCACGCATTTCTTTTGTATTGTTTTTTTTCCATTTAAATCATTATAAAAACTCACTAATATATCTAACATTTGATTACATTTGTCTAAACTAATTTTATTTTCATAACTATATTTCGCTCTTCATATTATCACCAATATTCACCTGTATTATATAATGTTTATTACAAATAAAAAAGCACAAAAGTGCTTTTATTATTTTATTCTGTTCATATGAACTGTTAATTCATAATCATCTTTTATAGTATCAGTAAATTCATATTTACTTGATTCACCTACTGTAGCTAATAGTTCTGAAGATATTAATTTTTCGTTCTTAGATAAGATATTTAATATTTCTTCATTATTACTTTCAAAATTAATAGTTATTCTATCTTCTACGTTGAATCCAGCTTCTTTTCTATATACTTGACATTGTCTAATTATATCACGAAGAATTCCTTCATCTTTTAATTCTTTAGTAATTACTACATCTAAGCCAACATTAACTCCATTTTCGCTTATTACTTTTATTGATTCTTTTTCTTTGAATTCAATATTAAATAATGAACTTTCTAAATCATATCCACCTAGAGTAATATTTTTACCTTCTTTAACAGAATTAACTAATTCTTTATCATATGCAACACCTTCTAGTAACATTTTAACATCATTAACATTTCCTTTTAATACAGCTCCTGCATTTTTGAAGTTAAGTGTTAAATATTCATCTTTTAATGAATTAAAGTTATCTAAAGTAACTACTTCTTTTACATTTACTTCGTTCTTTAGAATATTTTCATATTCTTTATGTTCTATTTTATTCATAACATACAATGTTTGAAGTGGTTGTCTTACTTTGATATTCTTTTCATTTCTAGCTCTTAAAGCAAGTGAGATTATTTCTCTTAAATTGCTTGTTTCATTAATGATTGATTCATCAATTTTAAATTTGCTAGCAACTGGATATTTACTTAAATGTACACTCTCTGGTTCATCTTTAGTATATTTAGTAATTATTGTCTGCCAAATATATTCTGTTAAGAATGGAGTCATTGGAGCTAATACTTGAGTACTTCTCTTAATTGCATCAAATAATACATAGTAAGCATTCTTTTTATCATTATCATCTTCTGATTTCCAGAATCTTCTTCTGTTGATTCTAATATAGAAGTTACTTACTTCATCAATATATTTTTCAAATGCATCAATAACTGGTTTTGTTTCATATTCATCCATAGCTTTTCTTGCATCTGTTGCAAATTTGTCTGTTAAACAAATCAACCATTTATCTGATAGAGTTAATTCACTCTTCTTAGGAGTATAATCAGTTAAATCTACTTTATCAATGCTTGCATATGTATTAAAGAATACTACCATATTATAGTAAGCAAGTAATTTCTTTTGAGCTTCTTCTCCTAGTTTGAAACCAAATCTAACATCATTTGATGTGTTTGTTCCTAAATAATTATATCTTAATGCATCACTACCAATTGTATTTGCTACATCATTAAATGTTAGTGAGTTAGAATCAGATTTACTAAATTTACTTCCATCTTCTTTAACTACTAAACCACTTGTTTTAACAAATTCATATGGTGCTTTATTTTCAAGAACAGTTGACATGAATAACATTGAATAGAACCATAATCTTATTTGTTCGTGTGCTTCGATTACGAATTCAGCTGGGAAGTATTCATTCCAATATTTTTTATCTTCAAAATATTTTAAAGTTGAGAATGGAACGATTCCTGCATCTAACCAAACATCTCCTACTTGAGGAACTCTTTCTATTTCTTTGCCACATTCTGGACATTTTATTTTAACATCATCAATCCATGGTCTATGTAATTCTGGTAAACTATCAACGATACTTGGATCTACTGCTTTTTCTCTTAATTCTTCTTTTGAACCAATTACTTCTAAATGACCACATTCACATTTATAGAATGGTAATGGTAAGCCATAGAATCTTCTTCTTGAAATATTCCAGTTACCCATATTTTGTAACCAATCAAGCATTCTTTTTCCTTGATGTTCTGGGCTATATTTAACTGTTTTGGCATTTCTAATTAAATCAGATCTAACAACATCTACATCAATTGCCCATTCTTTTACTAATCTAAATAAGATATCTTCTTTACATCTCCAACAGAATGGATAACTATGTTTATATTTATGAGTTAAGAATAGTTTATTACGTTTCTTTAATTCTTCAAATACTTCTGGAGCTACTTCTTTAGCATTTTTTCCAGACATAAATCCAAATCCTGGATAAATAATACCACTTTCATCAATTGGAACTATTTTAGCAAGACCAATACTTTCTCCTAGTTCAAAGTCTTCTGCACCACAACCTGGAGCAATATGAACGATACCTGAACCTTCAACATCATCTACTTGATCCCAACATACTACTGGGTGATCTACTCCATTTTGAGCGTCGAATTCTGGGAAGCAAGTTTCAAATTTTAGTCCTTCTAAATCTTTACCTTTAACAGTTTCTAAAACTTCTCCTTCACCTTTAAATCTATTTAAGAATACTGTTTTACATAATAATAAATTATCTTCGTCATTTGGTAATTTAACAACTACATAATCAAAATCAGGATTAACCGCTAATGCTACGTTAGCTGATAGTGTCCAAGGAGTTGTTGTCCATACTAAGGCTTTGTAGTTTTTACCTATTACTGGTAACTTAAAGAATACAACTTCATGTTCTACTTCATGGTAACTACCTGTCATTTCATGTTCAGATAAACTTGTACCACATCTAGAACACCAAGGCATTGGTTTATATGTTTCTTTAATCATACCTTTTTCATTACATTTCTTTAAGAAATACCAAATACTTGTTATATTTTGATCAGTTAAAGTATAGTATGAATTATCCCAATCCATCCATTGGCCTAATCTTTTAGATTGCTCTGTAATAATACCAGAGTATTTTTTAACTCTAGCTACACATGCTTTAGTAAAGTTATCTAATCCAAAATTTTCAATATCTTTTTTAGTTTTGAATCCTAATTCTTTTTCTACTTCTACTTCTACCCATAGACCTTGACCATCAAATCCATTTCTATAGTGACTAGTATAACCATTCATACCTTTATATCTAAAGAAAGTATCTTTGATTGATCTTCCCCATGCATGACCAACATGCATTCTATTATTTGCTGTGATAGGACCGTCTATGAATCTAAACTTCTTTCCATTTTTATTTTGTTCTCTTAGTTTTTCAAAAGTATTATTTTCTTCCCAATACTTTAGAATTTCTTCTTCGTTTTTGACAAAATCATAATTGTTCTTAAATTCCATATCCTCATTTCCTTTCCAAAAATAAAAGAGATAGTACAAGGAGTGCTTTATGCACGGTACCATCCCTTTGATTAACTTAATTTTATAACGCCTTTAAGCGTGCTTATCTTATCCATAAGCAACATCAGAAGTGATCTATATAAAGCTTTTATTTAATAGTTCTCACCAACCACTATTTCTCTTGAAATTACTTACTTTATAACGTCTTCCTCATTTGTTTTTCAAACAATAAAGTGATTATATCACTATAATTTTAGTTTGTAAAGAGCATTTTTTAAAAACTATATATACATTAAATAAACTATTATATAGCCTGATAATACAGCTACTAATGTTATTGGCAAACTATAACTTAAATATTCTTTTAATGGAACTTTATATCCTTTTTTGTTTAATATTCCAATAGCTGCTACATTAGCTGATGCTCCGACAGGAGTTATATTTCCACCAAGTGTTGCTCCTATTATTAAACCATAATATAAAATAGTTGGTTCTATTCCTAAACTTAATGACATACTTACTACTACTGGAAGCATAGTGGCTACATATGGAATATTATCAATAAATGCTGAAATAATACATGAGAAGAATACTAAACATGTATATAATACAAATACATTATCTGAAATGCTTAAAAATAATTTGCTTATTTCATTGATTACTCCTGCTTCTTTAACACCACCAATTATTACAAATAAACTTGCAAGTAATAATAGTGTTTGGTAGTCTATCATCATCAAATTATTTTTTAATATTCTAATATCTTTATCACGAATTAAATCTCTAATAACACCTACTAAATAAAATCCCATACAGATAAGTCCGTTTGTAATATCTAACTTATTTGGTATGAATGAAAATACTATTAAAGTTAGAAGTGTTCCACATAATAGAAAAGTTGGAAAATAATCTTTTACATTAGTACTTCCTTCTCTATCTATCTTTTTAGTTTCTTTTCTAAGTTTAAATGCTAAATATACTGCACTTAATAAAGCACCAATTTGTATTATAAAGAATAGTCCCATTTTTCCTTCATAAATGAAGAAATCTAAAAAATTCATATTAGCACTACCAGCTAAAAGAATAGATGTTGTATCTCCTACTAACGTTGCTGCTCCTTCTAGATTTGAAAATATTGATATTGATATTATTACTGGAACTGGTCTAATATTTAACTTTTTACATATTGTTAGAGCTACTGGTGCAATCATTAAAACTGTTGCTACATTATCTACAAATGCACTAACTATTCCAGCAAATACTGCTAAATATACTGTCATCCATTTAACATTTTTTGATTTATCAATAACAAAATCTGCTATTTTGTTTGGCATTTTTGAATCTATAAATAGATTAACTGTTCCCATAATACCAAGTATCATTAATAATACATTAAAATCTATACTTGAAAATACTTTATTTACTGGTAATATTCCAAATACCACAAATAATACTGCACTAATTAATGCTACTAAATGTTTCTTTTCTGAGAATGCAAAAATTAAAACATAAGTTAAGATAAATAATACTATTGCTAATGTCATATGTGTCCTCCAATTTCTATCATGAATTATACCATGTTTATCTCTTAAATACTAGACAACTTTTATTAAAAATGATATAATATGTGCCTACTAAAAGAGGGGATAAAATATGAATAGTAAGAAAAGGAGAACTTTAGCTGCATCTATTGCTTTATATACATTATTAACAAGTGGTTGTTCAGTTAGAGATAAATTAGATCAAAATGTTACTTTAAAAACTATTAGAAATGCTATTGAAGAAATTATTCAAAATAAAGACGAATACTTTAATAGAGCTATGGCTACTCCAATGCCTACTATAGAAGTGACACCCGAACCTACTCCAAGACCAACGGCTAATCCTTATAAAGTTTCGCAATATATAGTTGATACTTTTGCATATTCTAGTGAAGAATTGCCTATATTAGATTCTGAAGGAAATGAAATAGCTGTTTTAAATAAAAATCAAAGATTTTATATATACACTACTAACTATAATTATGACTATATTGTTCTTGAAGATGGTACAAGTGGTTATAAAATTAGTGGTCATATAATTAATAATATTATTTCTGATAATCATGAAGAAACTGATGATTATTTCTTTGTTACTAGTGAAATGCTTAGTGTTTTTGATACTGATGGAAATGAAATTGGTCAAATTGAACAATATCAAAAAGTACATCGTTTATCTACTAATGGTATATATGACTATGTTATTACTCGTGAAGGATATGAAGGATATATTCCAGTTGGAAATACTTGTCAATTAGATAATAATTATGTAGAAATAGATATAAGTGATCAAATGCTAGATTTATTTATCAATAATGAAAATATAGTTAATACTAAAGTTGTTACTGGTAAACCATCTTCTCCTACTTATGAAGGATGTTTTAATATATATAGTAAATCTATGGATGAAATATTAACTGATGATGAAACATACTGGTCTTATGTTCAATATTGGATGCCTTTTTATGGTGGTATTGGACTTCATGATGCTGACTGGAGAAGTCAAGCTGAATTTGATGACTCAACTACTTATTTATGGGGTGGAAGTCATGGATGTGTTAATATTCCTACTTATATTACTAGTGAAATATATGATAATGTTGAAGTTGGTACTATGGTATTAGTTCATAAATAAAAAAGAAAACTTTTTAGTTTTCTTTTAAAATGTAAATAATTCTGTTATATATGGAACTAATGTATTTGATAAATAAACAACTAGAAGTGCTCCTAATATTAGAAATGGACCATATGGTACTAAGTTTTCTCTATTTCTCTTCATAGTTATTAATGAATAAATTAAAGCTGTTATAGAGGCTAAAAATAGTGCTATAAAGCTATTAAATAATCCAATAGATATTCCAAGTACTCCCATTAATTTTATATCTCCATCACCTAATGATTCTTTTCTAAATATAATGTTTCCACACATTTTAATAGCATACATTATTGCAAACATACATACTCCAGATAATAAATACATTAATGTATCATTTAGTCCTAAAAATATGTATTTGGCTATTAATAGTAAAAATCCTGAAATGATTAGAACTCTATCAGATATATAATAATATAGAAAATCACTAACTATTGTAACTAATAGCATACAAACTAATATTGTTGAAATAAAGAAATTTAATGTGAAATCATATAATAAATAATTTAGTAAGAACAATAATGCTCCTAGAATTTCACATAAGAAATATATAAATCCATATTTCTTTTTACAATAATAACATCTTCCTCTTAATAATATATAAGATATTATTGGAATATTCATAAACCATTTAAGTGGTTTCTTACAATTAGAGCAAAAACTACTTGGGTAAGTAGTTTTTATTTTATTTGGTATTCTATATCCCATGCAACCTAGGAAGCTTCCTAGAATAGCGCCAAGAATAGTTACCCATATTGCATAAAATATTTTCATGTTTCCCCCTATTAAGTCGCAACTGTTTGATAAATTCCAAACATTGGAACTAATATTGCTACTAAAATGAATCCAACCATTATTGCTAAGAATAAGATCATGATTGGTTCTATGAATGTTTTAATTGATGCAACTGATTGTCTTTCTTGTTTTTGATAGAAGTCAGCTACTCTATCTAGCATTTCTGCTAACTCACCAGTAGATTCTCCAGTAACTATCATGAAGTAAGCTACATCTGGAATTGCCCAGTGATCTTTAAATGATTCGCTCATCTTATCACCTACAAGTAAGTGTTCTATTGTATGCATCATTATTTCTTTATATATTTCGTTTGATGTTATTTTTGCTAAGATATCAATACTATCTGTTAATAATACATTATTTTTTTGTAATGTAGCAAATGTTCTTGAGAAAAGAGCCATTTCTTTTGCTATCATTAATTTTCCAACAACTGGCAATTTCATAAAGAAACTTTGCATTGCATATCTAAATGATTTAATTTTCTTATATGAATATGTATAAGCTGCAATAACTGATACAACTATTAAAATAATGTACATCCATTTTGTTTTTAAGAATTCTGATATATCTAAACATGCTTGAGTTATTGGATTTATTTCTGCTCCCATTGATTCATAAACACTCTTGAATTGAGGAACTATATATACAAGCATAAATGTAACAATTCCGATAGCAAATACAAGAACTATCATTGGATAAGCAAGAGCTGATATGATTGCTCTTTTAGTTTCTTCTATTTCTTGATAGTAAGCACTCATTTCATCTAGAGTGTCTTCAATGTTACCAACCATTTCAGAAGATTTAACCATATTTACTAATAATGGTGGGAATGAATTTCCTTGCTTTCTTAATGCTTCTGAGAATGTGTTACCTGTTGTTAACTCAAATATAATTGATTCATATAATGTTTTATATTTACTTCTATTATCTTGTTGGGCTAAAACTTTAACTGCTTCTGTTAATGGAATACCTGCTTTTACATAAGTAGATAATTGTGTAAGCCAGAAAGTTAAGTCTTTATTAGACATTCTTCTCTTACCTGCACCTAAATCTGAATGTAAGAAACTAGATGATTTTGTGACTTCGATTGAATAAACAGTCATTCCTTCATCCATTAAGTATGAATAAACATCCATTTTAGAATATGCGCTAAAGTAATCTTTGACTATCTTACCTTCTTTATTTTTAGCCATGTATCTAAAGTTTTGTTTTTGTTTGAATTTAGCTGTTGCATCTTCTTCATCTGCATCAACTACTATAGGAATAAGATTTGCTTCTTTTTTACGTTTTGCTTCTTTTACAAAGGATAAATTATTATATTTCTTTTCAAGCCATTCTTTTACTCTTTTATCAAAAGTATCTCCATTTTCTTTCTTTAGTTTAGACATTTCTTTACTGTCTTTAAACCATTCTAAAAATAAATCTTTGATAAATACTGGAATTCCTGTTATAAAGACAAACTTAAACCCCTCTATGACTGCGCTTATTAATGCAGTCCATTCGTTAAAAATACCTTTAAATACTTTATTCCAAATAAATACAAATATGTTACCTGTTTTTACATTGCTTTCAACCATATTTATCTTTCCTTCTTATTCTACACTTAAGATTATAACATACATTTTTGAAAATAAAAATCTTTTTTAGTGTTTTTTTGTAAAATTTAAAAGAAGAAAAAATTTTCTTCTTTATTCTTATTACTTGACTATTTATTTGTTTACTTGTTTTTTAGCTCCATAACTGGATTTTTTGACTTTTCATCACTATTAGATAATTCTTCTAATAAAGCTGTTAAACTTTCTTTTCTTTTATTCATTCCAGCTATTTTTTCATCATAACTTTGAATTGTTAATTCTATAATTTTTTTATAATGTTCAATGGTTCTAATAAAGAAATTACTTACATAAGCACTTCCATATGTTGCTTCATATCTTTTACCATTTTCATCTTCAATTGTATATATTTGTTCATACCAAGCACTTCCATGATATGATAAATCTTCTGACTCCCTACTACTAATTATTCTTCCTTTAAATGTTCTAGGGCTTTCTAATCTAGTTGATGTTGAATCATTAGATGGATAAAAGAAAACGATTACTTCTGTACCATTTGGTATTATTTCTTCCATAATTAAATCCTCCTTTTGAATAAACTTTATTATAATAAACGCTAAATGTTATTTCAAGCTTTTTATCATTTTTTTCAAGAATATCTATATTATATATTAGAGAGTGATTTTATGAATTTAAATTTTTTAAAAGCTATTAATCTTTCTAAGATTGTATCTACGACTAATAAAACATTAAATGTAGTAAAAAAATCTATACCAGTATATAAAGAAATTAGACCATTTATTAGTAAAGAAAAGAAATTAATCCCAGAAATAAAAGAAAGTAATGAAACTCGTGAACCTAAATACGATAATAACATTACTTTCTTTCATTAATCTTCCATTTGATCTGTACTTAATATAGTTAAGAATGCTTCTTGAGGTATTGATACACTACCTACTTGTTTCATTCTTTTTTTACCTTCTTTTTGTTTTTCTAAAAGTTTTCTTTTACGTGAGACATCTCCACCATAACATTTAGCTAAAACGTTTTTCTTCATAGCTGAAATATCTTCTCTAGCTATTACTTTAGAACCAATACAAGCTTGTATTGGAACTTGAAACATTTGTCTTGGTATGATTTTCTTTAAGTTTTTACAAATCACACTTCCTCTTTTATATGCAAAGTCTTTATGAACTATTACACTTAAAGCATCAACTATTTCACCATTTAATAAAATATCCATTTTTACTAGTTTACTTTCTTTATTACCAATAAAATCATAATCAAATGATGCATAACCTTTTGTATAACTCTTTAATTTATCAAAGAAATCATATACTATTTCTGATAATGGTAAATCATATACTATGTTTACTCTTGTTTCATCCATATAATTCATACCTTGATATGTACCTCTTTTATCTTGACATAATTGCATTATTGGACCTACATATTCACTTGGCACATATATATTTGTTTTAACATATGGTTCTAGTATTTTTGATACTTTTGCTGGATCTGGCATTTTTGATGGTGAATCTATTTCTACTTTAGTTCCATCTGTCATAATCACTTCATAAATAACTGATGGCGATGTTGCGATAATATCTATTCCAAATTCTCTTTCTATTCTTTCTTCAATTATTTCCATATGAAGAAGTCCTAGAAAACCACATCTAAAGCCAAAACCTAGTGCTACTGAAGTTTCTGGTTCAAATACTAGTGAAGCATCACTTAATTTTAATTTTAATAAAGCTTCTTTTAATTGATTATATTTAGAACTATCTATTGGATAAAGACCACTAAATACCATTGGTTTCATTGGTTTATATCCTGGTAGTGCTTCTACTGTTTCTCCATCAATACAAATTGTGTCTCCAACTTCAACTTCAGTAATACTTTTAATTGAAGCGCTTAAGAATCCTACTTCTCCACTTTCAAGTTTTTCTTTTTTAACTTCATGAGGAGTGTGTTTTCCAAGTTCTAGTACTTCATACACTACGTTACTATTAATAAATCTAACTTTGTCTCCTATTTTTACGCAACCATCAACTACTCTAATTAATACAACTACACCTTTATATGGATCAAAGTAACTATCAAATATTAATGCTCTTAATTTATTTGAATCACTTGTTGGAGCAGGTATTTTTTCTATTACTGCATCTAATAGTGTTTCTACTCCTTCTCCTGTTTTGCCTGAACAAAAAATTATTTCGTCTCTTTCAAAACCTATTGTATTAACTAACTCATTTGCTACTTTTTCAGGGTCTGCATTAGGTAAATCTATCTTATTAATTACAGGTATTATTTTTAAGTTAGCATCTAGTGCAAGATAAAGATTAGCTAGTGTTTGAGCTTCTATTCCTTGAGTAGCATCTACTACTAAGATTGTTCCTTCACATGCAGCTAAACTTCTTGATACTTCATAACTAAAATCTACATGGCCTGGGGTATCTATTAAATGTAATAAGTATCCTTTGTATTTTAACTCTACTGCATTTAATTTAATAGTTATACCTCTTTCACGTTCTAGATCCATAGAATCAAGTATTTGATCTTTCTTTTCTCTTTCCGTTACTGCATGACAAACATCAAGTATTCTATCAGCTAGAGTACTTTTCCCATGATCTATATGTGCTATTATACAAAAATTTCTTATTTTATCTCTTTCCATAAATAAGATTTTAACACAAAAAAAGAGTTTTTGAAACTCTTAATTGTTATTTGGTGTATATTCTCCTTCAAAATTAATATCTGCGATAAAATATGTTGATTGAACATCATTTGGAGTTTTAGAATCTAAATAAATCCATAAACAATAAGTAATACTTTCTTTAGAATTAATTTGTAAATCTCTTATAATAATATTATCTTTTAAATCAATATATTTATAAATTAATGTATCATCTGTATTATCATTGCATTCATTGATAGCTACCATTAAATAACTACTATATTTATCAGTTAATTTTGTGTAATTTTTATATTTCTCATCTAATTTATAATCTTTATTTTCTACAAGTTTAATATTTAAGTTTGAATTAAAATTACTATTGTTTTTTATATTAAATATATATGGTTTTGATGATAATGCTTCGCTTGTCGTTTCATATGGATAAATTTCGGTATGATTACCATTTTTATCTAAACCAATAATACTTTTATTTATATTTGAACATTCTAAATTATCACAATATTCTAATTTAAAGTCACTTGTTTTTATTGTATTATTAGAACCTTCATCTGTTGTTAGAAATGAACTATATGTTATACCAGTTATGGTAGATATAACTAATAATAAACATACAACTAATAATAATATTTGATTTTGAATTTTATCTAGAAATTTGTTCATTTTGTGCCTTTTTAAGATCTATTTGTTTATATATTTCGGATATAGTTGCCGCTATGTTATTTCTTGTTGCAAGTAATTTTTCATTAGATGGTTTTATTGTTACTTTTCCACCCATTTTATCTATTCTTGAAGATGACATATAACTTAATTTATCTACCATTTCATCAATTAAATTCATATTTTGATTGTATCTTTCTCTATTTAACTCACTGTTTCCTACTTTCAAACCAGAGTTATTTCTACTATATTCTTGAAAATCTCTTTCATATCCATAAGTACTTATATATGATAACAAATCTTTAGTAGTATATTTTACATTATTACTTTCTTCTAATATTGTTACTTCGCCTTGTCCAAATAAACTACTAATCATATTATTGAAATCATACATATTTCTTTTAACTTGTTTATCAACTTCAGTTTGATTTTCTCTTTCAGTTTTAGATTTATCACCTTTATATTTACTTGAATGTGTGCCTTTAATTTTTAAGTCTCCTAAGTCACTAAGGTAGCCTTTAATTCTTGAAATAAAGCTTGATTTATCTAAAGAAACAGTTTCTTTGCTAGTTAAGACTGATTCTGAAGCAAATTGTTTTTCATAACTTTCTAGCATTTCTATTCTTGAAGCTTCTTCATCTGGAAGTAAACTTGATAAGTTTTGTCTTCTTGCTTCAGTTAAATTATATATTTCTATTCTTAATCTTTTCTTTTCTTCACTAGATAATGTATTTGAATAAAGTTGTTTATATTTAGAAATGATTTCTAGTGATGAGTCAAATGCTTGTTTTATATCTTCTCTAATATATTTTCCAGTAGCAGTTTTTACCATTCTTTGACCATTTTGATTTATTACGACATTTGGTGTATTTGCTTTTACTTCAGGTTTAGTTTGTTTTGGTGTTTCTTCTTTTGGTCTTGTTTCTGTGAATTTAGAGCTTTTAGTTTGAACTGGTTTTTCTTTTTGATCTAGAGGTGGAAAATCAGTTTTTTTAGTTTGTTCTTTTGGTTTTATTTTATTAAATAGTGTTTGATATAGTTCTAGTTGTGTACGTAAACTTCTTATTTCATTATTTATTCTTTTTAAATTAAAGTCTGATGGATTAGTAGCACTAATAGTTGTATAACTACTTCTTAATCTATTAATTTTGTCATTGATATTAGATATCATTGACTCTACTTTTTTAGCATATGAATTTAAATCACTAACTGAATTTATAGAGTTTAGTGTATTATATTCCACTGCTAATAGATTATATGCATCTTTAGAACGACTACTAGATGTTCTTAGATAATCGTTTCTAAATGACATAAGATAATCATAAACAGATGTTTTTATTTGAAATAATGTGCTTTTATCCATATCTATACACCTCTATCATAAGAATATAATAACATAATTATTTATTAATTGAAAGAAAAAGCATTAAATTTTAATGCTTATTTGTCTATATGTACATCCATTTGTGGGAATGGTATTTCAATATTATTTTCATCAAATGATTTTTTAATATTTTCCATTAAATCATAATATACATCCCAATAGTCTTCTGTTTTGACCCAAGATCTAACTGCGAAGTTTAATGATGATGAATCATGTTTCATTAATCTTATAAGATTTCTATCATCTTTTAGTATTTTTTCATTTTTATCTACTACACTTTTTAATACTTTTTTAACTTTATCTATATTGCTGTCGTAACTAACACATATTTCTAAGTCTACTCTTCTTGTTGGATTAGCATTATAGTTAGTAATATTTGAATTTGTTAGATTGCCATTTGGTAATTGTATTACTTTGTTATCTATAGTTGTTATTGTTGTATAAAACATTGTTATAGATTTTACTGTTCCTTCTAAGTCGTTTGCTTTAATGTAATCTCCTACTTGAAATGGTTTAAAGATTAGAATCATTAAGCCACCTGCTATATTTGAAAGTCCTCCTTGTAGAGCTAAACCTACAGCTACCGCACATGAACCCACTACTGTTATAAGTGATGCTGTTGGTACTCCAACTATAGTAAGTACTATAAATATCAATACAACTTTTAATGAAATAGTTATGAAACTTACTATAAAGCTTTTAGCAGTTTTATCTAATTTGGAAAATCTATGTTCCTTCTTTAAAGTTTTTTCTAACCATGCAATTATTCTAAAGCCCACTACTAATACTATCAATCCTACTAAAACATCAATAAGAAAATTAGATGCTCCAGTTGATAGTTTTTTTATCATATCTTCTACTTTTATTAAATCTTTCACATTATCACCTACTTTTATTTAATTATAGAAAAAACCATTGATTTGGTCAAGTTATTTGGATAATGTTCTTGACTTACCAATAGTTTCTAAAGGTGTACCTGGTGTACTATTGTTTTCTTCCACTTTAACAGGTACTGTATTTACATATAGGATAAAAAATTCTGATACTCTTCTGCTAATTTTTATTGGTATTGCTCCAACTGGTTTATACCCTTCAATTACTGGAAAGTCAGATTCGTAAAAGCATCCATCTCTTGTACTTCTTAATTTCCTATTAAATATATAATGTTTTAATATTGCATGTTCTTCTGGCTCAAATATTTTCCCATCTTTTGTTTCTATCATTTTTCTCCTCCTGATTTATCAAAAATAATGCTTGTTATTTTTATTGGCATTAACTTTGTTTTAGATATTAATTCAACTTATCGTGTCATACTATCTGCCTAAGTCATTTTTTACTAATCTTTTAGATACTGTATCAACTGGTTTTCCAGGAATTGCTAAAGAAGCATATAATGATACTTTAACCTTACATTTATTCACAAATGTATATATAAGTTCCTCATCACCAACAGTTGATACATTCACTAGCTCATATCCTTCAGGACATACCATAAAGTCTACGTCCACAGTTTTTCTGGCATGATAAATTGTATTGCCAGGATAAAAAGCGTTCCTAAAAGATATAATATGTTCTCCTGGTTCGAAAATTACTTCTTCAGTTGTTTCTATCATATTTACCTCAATTATCTAAATTAGTATTTACTAATTTTCTTGTCATTGTATCCATTGGCTTACCTGGTATTCTTGGGTCAGAACCTGCACTTATTGATACTCTTTGTGTATTTATTAATGTTACTATCGCTTCTATTCTACAATCAGGAGTTAAACTAGCATTTATTTGAAATACTTGATATCCTTCTGGCGTTATAAAAAATTGAGAACTAATGTAGTCATTATTTGATTTATTTAAGTAATTTTTTTTATAGTAATCAGCCACCTTTTTATCATCATCGTTATACTTAAAATACTGTTGACATCTTTCAAAGTCAAAAGCTAGATTTATTAAATGTTCTCCTGGTTCGAAAATTATTTCTTCTTCTGTTTCTATCATTTTTTCCTCCTTATTTATCTAAATTTGTGTTTTTTAATTTTCTACTCATAGTATCTAATGGCTTCCCTGGTAATCTTATGTCGAAGCTTGCGCTTATAGATACTCTTTGTGTATTTACTAATGTAACTATTGATTGAATTCTTCTTTCATTTATAATCTCAGTGTTAATTTGAAACATTTCATATCCTTCGGGTATTATTATAGCTTGAGAACTTAAGTATTTATTTTCTGTTTTTTTTAGACAATTGCGAGTATAAAATAAATCAACATTTGAATCTTCTTTTTTATAATCCCAACTGTATTGGCTTCTTTCAAAGACAAATGCTAAATTTATTACATGTTCTCCTGGCTCAAAAATTATTTCTTCATCTGTTTTTATCATTTTATTCCTTCTTTTTATTTATCTAAATTTGTATTTTTTAATTTTCTACTCATTGTATCTAGTGGTTTCCCTGGTAGTCTTATATCATCAGTTTCATCTATTGCAACTTTTGTAGTGTTAACCATTGTATAAATTGTGAAAATTTGTTCTTTTATCACAACATTCTCAACTTTAATTAGCTCATATCCTTCTGGAATAGTCATTCCCTCTGAACCACAATATCTGTTCTTTCTGTCATGTCTATTGTTCATGTGGTAGTAATCATGCATTTTACTATCATATACATCTGAATGATATCCAAAGTTTTTCATTATGAAAGCAGCTGAGATTACATGTTCACCTTGTTCAAATATATACATATTTTTTTCCTCCTAATAAAAAATTGCTACTATTGTAGCATATTTTTTAAGTATTTACCAGTATATGAATCAGAATTCTTTGAAACTTCTTCTGGAGTTCCTTTAGCAACTATAGTACCACCATCATCTCCACCTTCTGGGCCTAAATCAATAATATAATCTGCTTGAGCAATTATATCTAGATTATGTTCTATTACAATTACCGTATCTCCATTATCGACTATTCTATTTAAAATGATTAATAGTTTTCTAATATCATCTTGATGTAATCCGGTTGATGGTTCATCTAAAACAAATAAACTTTTTCCAGTAGGTTTCTTTTGTAGTTCTTTTGCTAATTTTACACGTGAAGCTTCTCCTCCTGAAAGTGTTACTGCACTTTGACCTAGTTTTACATATCCTAACCCAACTTCATGCATAACTTTTAATGTTTTATAAACTTTTGGAACATTTTCAAATATTTTTAAAGCTTCATCTACTCTAAGATCTAATACTTCAGAAATATTTAATCCTTTGAATTTTATTTTTAATGTTTCTTTATTATATCTTGTTGCATTACATACGTCACAGGGTACATAAACATCTGGTAAGAAGTGCATTTCAATCTTTTTAACTCCATCTCCTGAACATGCTTCACATCTTCCACCTTTTACATTAAAACTAAATCTGCTTTTATCATATCCTCTAATTTTAGCTTCTTTTGTTTGAGCAAATACATCACGAATACTATCAAAAACACCTGTGTATGTTGCTGGATTTGATCGAGGAGTTCTACCTATTGGATCTTGTGTAATATTTACAATCTTATCAATATTTTCTAATCCCTTTATGTCTTTATATTGACCTGGTTTTTCTTTTGAACCATTTATTTTACTAGATAAAATTTTACATAGTATTTCGTTTACAAGTGTACTCTTACCACTTCCACTTACTCCAGTCACACATATGAATTTACCTAATGGAAACTCTACACTTATATTTTTTAGATTGTTTTCTTTACATCCAGTTAATTTAATTGATTTTTTATTTCCTTTTCTTCTTGTTTTTGGAATCTCTATTTTTTCTTTTCCACTTAAATATCTACCAGTAATAGATGTATCACATTTCATCAATTCTTCTGGAGTTCCTTCAAATACTAGGTATCCGCCTTCTTCTCCCGCTTCTGGTCCAATATCAACTATATAATCTGCGTTTAACATAGTATCTGTATCATGTTCTACAACTACTAAAGTATTACCTAAATCTCTCATTTCTTTTAATGAGTTTATTAGTTTTTCATTATCTCTTTGATGTAATCCTATAGATGGCTCATCTAAGACATAAAGTATTCCTGATAATCTACTTCCAATTTGAGTAGCTAATCTAATTCTTTGTGCTTCTCCACCACTTAGGGTTGCTGCTTCACGGGATAATGTTAAATATTCTAAACCAACATTTTTTAGGAAATTTAATCTTTCTTTTATTTCTTTAATAATTAAAAATGATATTTCTGTTTGTTCTTTATTTAATTTTAATTTATCAAAGAAATTAATTAATTCTTTAATGCTAAGGTTAGTTACTTCATATATATTCTTACCATTTATTCTAACACTTAGTGCTTCATCTTTTAGTCTTGCTTGATGACAAGTTGGACATGGAAGCTCTGTCATATATTTTTCTATCCATTCTCTGATTGGAGCACTTGTTGTTTCTATATATCTTCTTTCTAAATTTGTAATAATTCCTTCAAAATAGTCATAACTTTTTAATGTACTTCCGCTTCTTGTTGTAAGTGTTAAATCTATTCTATCTGGAGATCTATATAAAATTATATTTAATTCTTCACGAGTTAAATCTTTAACTGGTTTATACAAATCAATATTATAATGTTTAGCAACTAAAGCTAATTTTTTATATGCTATATTTAATGTTTCACCACTTTGAAATGAAGCTATTGCTCCACCCATAATTGATTTTGTTTTATCTGGAATTAATACATCTTCATCGATATGCATTGTAACTCCTAAGCCTTTACAATCTGGACAAGCACCATATGGACTATTAAATGAAAATAATCTTGGTTCTAATTCTGGTAAACTAAAATCACATAATGGACATGCATAATTTTCTGAGAACACTATTTCTTTGTCTCCGATTATATTAATTACTACTTTTCCATTTGATAATTTAGTAGAAGATTCTATTCCTTCAAATATTCTACTTCTTGAATCTTCTTTTATAACAATTCTATCAACAATAACATTTATATTATGTTTTTTATTTTTTTCTAAATTAATTTCGTCATTTAAATCTACTGTTTCACCATCTATTTTAGCTCTAACATATCCATCTTTTCTTAAATCTTCTAATAAATCTTTATGTGTTCCTTTTTCACCATGAACTACTGGAGCCATAATTTCTATTTTAGTTCCAACTTCGTATTCTAATATTTTATTAGTCATTTCTTCTATGCTTTGTTCGCTAACTGGAATATTGTGTTTTGGACAATAAGGAACTCCGATACGTGAATATAAAAGTCTTAAATAATCATATATTTCTGTAATTGTTCCAACTGTACTTCTTGGATTTTTATTTGTTGATTTTTGATCTATTGATATACTTGGACTTAATCCTTCAATTGAATCTACTTCTGGTTTATGCATATTGCCTAAAAATTGTCTTGCATATGCACTTAAACTCTCAACATATCTTCTTTGGCCTTCAGCATAAATTGTATCAAATGCTAAACTTGATTTACCACTTCCGCTTACTCCTGTCATAACAACTAATTTATTTTTAGGAATTTCTATATTTATACCTTTTAAATTATTTTCTCTTGCATTCTTTATAATTATTTTATCCATATGTACACCTCACTATAGTATTCACTAAAATCGTGCATATTATAACACTTTTTAGTGCAAAACAAAAGCTAAACATTTAGCTCATTAATAATTATATATATATTTTATTACACGAATAAATGTTTGTCAACAGATTTTTACAAATAAAAAGAGCTAAGCTCTTTATTTACAACATGCTGTTCCTACAATTGAATTATCATCAAAATCATATTTTCCAGTTTCATCAGCTATACATACTGATCTTTGAACATTATGAACCATTTTATTTTCATAAATACATGTATTTGTATATATATTTTTGCCTTCACCTGAAACATAAATTCTTACAATATAATTATCAGATATTTCTTTATTATTAACTGAATCTTTTATTTCATCACTGACATAATTCCAATTTTTAAGTTCAAACAATTTTATATCAATTTTCTTTTCACTTACAAAACTCTTTAACCATACATCGTTTAAATCTAAATATAATACTGCTGATCTTTGAATTTCTTTATAAGTATTAGCAAGTTCATTTTTAGAAGTGTCTTTATTAATTTGACCAAAAGTAATTATTGAACTAACGCTAACAACAGAAACTATTATTAATACTGCCATTAATTCAACTAATGTAAATCCTTTTTTATTCATTTTAAGACCTCCATATCATATATAAAATTATACAATATTTTTGTATGAATTAAAAGATTCTTTTTTTATATTTTTATAAAATCTTGTATATCCATCTATATAACCTATATCGTATAATTTAGACATTATTTCGTTTTTATTAATATTTTTGAATTTTTTCATTTTATTATTTCTTAAATCATAAAGTGAGTCTTTTATTCCTTCTGTGTAACCTAATTCATATGCTTTTATATATCTATACATCTTACCTCCTACTATTTTATACGCAAAAAGTTATATAAAACACTACAAAATAAAACCTCATTTTTTATTTGAGGTGTTATTTATAATACAATAGCTATTAAATTACTACTTCCTTTATTAACCATTTTTTGAATTGTTTGAGATAATTTATATTTTGATGCTTCTGATAATAATGATAATTTAGCTTGAATTCCTTCTGATACTATTTCATCTAAACTTCTACCAAATATTTCACTTTGCCATATTTTTTCTGGATTAGTTTCATCTTTCATTAAATGATCTATTAATTCTTTACTTTGAAGTTCACTTCCTATGATTGGTTCAAAGCTACTTTCTACATCTACTTTAACTAAATGAATGCTTGATGCTTTTGCTTGCAATTTAATTCCATATCTTCCACCTTGTTTAATTACTTCTGGTTTTTCTAGCTTCATATCAGTTACTTTTGGTAATACTATTCCATAGCCTGTTTTATATACTTGTTTTAAAGCATCTTTTATGCTTTCGTATTCTCCTCTTCCACTACTATATTCTTGGAATAATTTAATTAAATCACCTTTAGAACTAATATTTTCGCCAACTAAATCTTTTAATACTTCATTGAATAATTCTTCTTTTGCCTCTAAAGTAATTGTCACTAATGAATCATCTGTATCAAGTGAACTAATATATGCATTTGATATTTCGTCATCTTTTAAAATATTAACATTAATGTTTTCTGCATCTCTTAATTTATCTACATTTGTGATTGATTCTTTCATTTTAGCTATAAATTTTTGTTTTAGTGGATGCTCTGTTTTTAATGCTCCAATCCAATCTGGAATATTAAATTCTATATGATCTACAGGAAATTCATAAAGTGCTTCTCTTAATATATTAATAATATCTGATTCTGTCATTGTTTCTATATTCATTGGTATTACTGGAACATCATATTTATCTTTTAAACCATCTACTAAAGTTTTGGTACTTATATCATTTGGCTTAATTGTGTTCATTATGACAATAAATGGCTTATTGATATTTTTAAGTTCATTAATAACTTTATTTTCTGCATGAGTGTAATCACTTCTTGATAATTCTCCAAATGAACCATCTGTTGTGATTACTATACCTATAGTAGCATGATCTTTTATTACTTTTTGAGTTCCTAATTCTGCTGCTTCAACAAATGGCATTTCTTCTGGAAACCATGGTGTTTTTACCATTCTAGGATTTCCAAGTTCATCTTCATAACCAAGAGCATTTGGAGTAACAAAACCTACACAATCAACTAATTTAATATTAGTTCCAAGACCATTTAAATTAATATGTGCTCCACTACTAGGTACAAATTTAGGCTCAATAGTCATTATAGTTTTACCACTTCCACTTTGTGGTATTTCATCAATACATTTTTTCTTTTCTTGTTCATCTTCTATATTTGGAACAATAAGAGTCTCTATGCATTTTTTAATAAAAGTACTTTTTCCTGTCCTAACAGATCCTACTACTCCTAAATATATTTCACCACCTGATTTTTTATCAAGACTTTTTATAATTTGTGTTTTATCCATATATACCTTCTTTCTAGTCTAATAAATTCTATGAAATATATATGTTTCTATGCATAAAAAAAGCATTATTATAAATAACGCTTTATCTTAACTATATCTTTTATATGTGAAGTTTGGAATCATAACAACTATTACAAATAATATTATTACTGTTATTATATTTGTAAAGAAACCAAATAAATTACTAAATGTTGCATTATTATATACTACTTTTGATATTATATCGTTATTTGTTGCTGTTGTTTCTTCATCTAAATTACTATAATTTAATGTATATTCAAAGTTATCTACTTTAGTGACTTTTTTTAGTTTATAAGAGTCATTTTCATTTACAATTACATAATCTCCAACATTAAAATCAGACGACATTTGTAAAATAATATATCTATCTTTTGGAATATCATTTTTATTATATTCATCATCTACTTTCATATAATAATATCCCCATATATTAGCATTTTGGATATTATGAATCTGATTATTAATAGTAAAATATGCCATTATGATGATATATAAAACTAAATATATTGATATAATTATTCTAATAAAATCTAGTATTTTTCTTAACATGATCTTCCTCCATATCCTTCATTATTTTCAAATTCTTCTTCATCATATACACTTAATTCAGGTGAACTATATTTTCCATATTCTAGCGATGGGTTTAATATATATGCTGATTGTTCTATAAGCATTTGAAGACTACATTGTGAATATTTGTTTTTCATCATTAATTCGTATGCTTTAAATGGATCAGATGGTTGATTTAACATAGTTGCTAAATCAAATGATTTTTGTTCCCATATTTCATTACCTAAGAATGAAGACCAGAACTCATCCATTGTTCTTAACATTTTAGATTTAGTTTTTTCATAGTTTTTAGGCATACTATCAAATCTAGTAGTTAATGCATTTATAATATTATTTTTATATTTTTCTGGATTTGAATCAAAACAAGATTCTATATCTATACTATTACCAAATATTCTTTTAAAGTCTTCTTCATTAAAGAAACTTTTTGTGACATTAGCATTTGTTGGGATTAAGTCCAATGTTACTCCATTAAATAACATGTTAACTGTATTTATTAGAGTTTTTTTCATTAACTCATTTATATCTTTTAGACTTGTTGCTTTTAATATTGAGTCTCTATACTTAAAATGGCTACGCATTATTTCAGCGAATGGAGCATCACATTTTTCTCTTAAAAGTCTATTTGCTAAATCGATGCCTTCTTGATTCTTTTGACACTTATTAACTTTATCAATTATAGCTTTAGCTGTAATTCTACCGCTTTTATCAGTTGTTAGGCTTTCAGCGTATATATGAAATTGTTTATATAAGTTTTGGCTCATATTTCTTTGTACTAAATCATCTTCAACACTTTGAAAATATTTTGAACATCCTGGGTCTCCTTGTCTAGCAGCTCTTCCTCTTAATTGTCTATCTATTCTTTCACTATTATTTTTACTAGTACCAATTACGTATAAACCGCCTAATTCTTTTACTCCTTCTCCAAGTTGTATATCAACTCCACGACCAGCAATATTAGTGGCTACTGTTACACTTCCAAGTTGACCAGCTGTACTTATTATAGAGCCTTCTTTAGTATGATTCTCAGCATTTAATAAATTATGCACAATACCATTTTCTGCAAGTAATTTACTTATCTCTTTGCTTTCTTCTACACTTGTTGTTCCAATTAATACTGGTTGTAGTGTTTCAGTACATCTTATGATTTCATCTATTATTGCTTGATATTTTTGTTTTTTAGTTAAATAAAGTTCATCTTCCTTGTCTACTCTTATACATGGTTTCCTTGTTGGTACTTTATATGTACTAAAACCATATATTTTTTCAAATGCTTCATCATTACTAGTACCAGTCATACCACTAACATTTTCATATGCTTTAATTAAATTTGGATATGTATTTTTACCTAGTGTGCTTCCTGATACTGTTAGTGGAACTCTATAGTGAAGTCTTGGATCATTTTTAGCTCTAATGGATTCGACTAGTTCTACAGCTGTTTGAGTAAATCCCGAATATTTACTATCCATCATATAAGTACCTGTATTATTATCAATTAAAGCAATTCTAGCATCTACACTATCATAAGGTTTTACCACTGCACCAGTTATCTTATCAACTATTTGATAATCGATTCCATTTCTTAACAAATATTTAGCTTTTAAAATATCAGAAATACATTCTAATCTTAGTTTAGCTAATTCATCTTTTTCTTTTGGAGATAATCCTTTTTCTTTTTCAACTAATTTATAAACATAATCTATTAATTTTTGAGATATAGTTACTTCTCCAGTATTTCTTGTTATTTTTGCTTCTCTAAATACAGCTTTTTCTTTTTTACCAGTTTCTGGATTAATAACATATGGAGGATTATTTTCAGTTTCTTCAACATAACAGTCTACAGGATCTTTTGAACCGTCTTTTTTTCTGTTAAATTCTCCTTCTACAAAACTATTAGCCCAAGTTAAAGCATCAACTATTTTTTGTTCTTCTTCTGAAACGTTTGTTCTTGATGAAGATAGTAATAATGGATTTAATGCTTGATCTAAAAGTACATCATCAGCCTCATCTACGATAGCTTTTGATAGTTTCTTTCTTATGTATTTATCTTCAAATCTATCAACATTGTTATCTTCTAACATATCGAAAGCAATTGTTGTTGCTGTACTATAAACTATATCTGAATCATAGGCTTCTCTTTTATTTCTTATATATTCTTGACGTGCTCTTTTATCTTTTGGTCTATTTCTATTAACACATCCACATGACAAACCAAGTAAGCTAAATACACCTTTATTTTCTTTAGCATTTTCTTCTGCTAAAAAGTCATTAGAAGTTAAAACGTGTACACTTCCCCACTCATTTTTATCTAAACTTTTAGTGGCTTCAAGTGCTGATAAATAGGCTGATAATACTTGAACCATAGTTTTTCCTTCACCAGTTTGCATTTCAACTATAGTTTTATCTTCAATCATTGCAATTGCTGCCTCTGCTTGAACATCATAAGGTATTTTATAGCCGGTACTTCTTCTTACAGCTTCTTTACAAGCAGCTAATGCTTCTGGGACAATATCTTTAATATCCTCCCCATTTCTAAGTCTTTCTCTTAACTTTTCAGTGGTTTTTGATAGATCAGTATTTTTACCTCTTATCATAGAGAACTGCTCATTAACTTTATCTATAATTTTTAAATACTCTTTTCTAAACCTCTTAGAATATAAGTCATTCAATTTTTCTTTGATTGCCATATCATTCACCTATTTTATCATTATATAGATAATATATCATTTTCAGGTGTTTTTTACAATAAAATATCTATTTTTTTACATCTATATTAATCATATTATAAACAATTAATTGATACTCATTTACTCTTCTTTCAACTTTAGCATTAATTTTATAAACAGTATTTTTTTCTATAGAATTTATTTTATTAAGAGAATCCTTAAATATTACTCCATTTATACTTTTATATTCATCAGATAATTTTAAGAAACAAATTCTATCATTATTTTTAGTTCTTTTTATATCAAAATTATCTAAAAATAATATTAATGTTATTGTTTTATCAAAATAAGCCTTAATGTTTTCTAATGTTACTGTGTTAGATCTATCAAATTTAGTTACTGGATGAAATGATAAATAGAAACCATAATTCTTTATTTCATGTTCAATATTTTCTTTATCTGTGTAATCATCTATATCATCAAATGCTGGTTTTTCTTCTACTACTAAGCTTAATTCTTTACATAGACTAACATAGTTTATTATTTCATCTATATTTTCTATGTATTGTTTTTTATTTATGTTAAAAATATCAAATGCTCCACATTCAATTAAAGATATAACTACTTTTTTATTGATACTTCCATGATAACATCTAATCATAAAATCATAGAAAGAATCGAATTTTCTTTTATTTCTTTCTTCTACTATTTCATTTGAAACAGAATATGATATTTGTTTTATCATACTAAATGGAAGAACTAATTTTGAATTATATAACTCAAAATCATTAGTAGATTTATTTATATTAATCTTATCAAATTCTAAACCTAATAATTTAGATTCATCTAAATAGTCTTTTATATCACTACTATTCTTTTTCATATTTAGTAAACTCTTCATAAAGAAGCTTGTATAGTGAACTTTCAAATAAGCCATTTGAAAAGCTACTAGTGAATATGCTACTGAATGTGATTTATTAAAACCATACTCAGCAAACTTAATAATCAAATTATATAATTCTTCTGCTATTTTAGAATCATATCCTTTTGATATAACGCATTCAAAAAACTTTGATTTTTCTGATTCAATAATATCATGTTTCTTTTTAGACATAGCTCTTCTAACTATATCTGCTTCACTATATGAATATCCTGCTACTTGTCTTAATATTTCTAGTACTTGTTCTTGATAAATAATTATTCCATAAGTACTACTTAATATTGGTTCTAATTCTTTAACTATATAGTTATATTTCTTACCTCTTTTTCTTGCAATATATTCATCAATATTATCTCTAGGACCAGGTCTATATAAAGCAATTGCGTCAACTAAAGTGTTAAAATCATCAACTTGTAACAATTTAAGAAAGTTTTTCATACCTTGCTTTTCAAATTGAAATATACCGCTTGTATAAGCGTTTTTAAATAAATCTAAAGTTTTTTGATCATTTAAGTCTATAGAATTAATATCAAAATCATATCCACTTTTCTTAATATCTTCTAATATATTT
The DNA here is from genome assembly GCA_900556025.1 of uncultured Mycoplasmatota bacterium. Next base: position 2,697 of record USNG01000016.1, on the reverse strand, counting down.
GAAATAGTATTTAAATTTTTAATAGATAAAAAGTCCATTTTTAAAAGGCCTAATGTTTCAATATATTCCATACTATAACCAGTTAAAATAACACCATTAGATTTATATAAAGGCATAATATTATCTAGACTAATGTCACTTATTACTACTCCTGCTGCATGCATACCAGTATTCTTTTTAAAACCACATAATTTGTTACATATAATAATTAAATTTTTAACATAATCATTTTTTCTTAAAAAAGACATAAACTCTAAATTATTTTTAAGTTCAACAAATGTTTTTTCATCTTTGATAGTTTTACATAATTTATCAATTAAAGTATTATCATATTTTAATACTCTTCCTATATCTCTTATTATTTGTTTTGGAAGCATTGTATTAAAAGAAACAATTCTAGCAGTATTTTTATGACCATATTTATTTGATACATATTCTATTACTTCTTCACGTTTTAGATTATCAAAATCTATATCTATATCAGGCATAGTTATTCTGTCTGGATTTAAGAATCTTTCAAATATTAAATCATATTTTAAAGGATCTATATTAATAATACCTAAAGCATAATTTACTAATGAAGCAGCTCCACTACCTCTACCAGGACCTACTAAAATATTATGCTTTTTAGCAAATAAAACAAAATCATAAACTATTAAGAAATAATCTACATAATTCATTTTTTCTATTATAGATAATTCATATATTAATCTATTTTTATATTTATCTGTTACATTACCATTTAGTCTTTTTTCTAATCCTTTTTTAGCTAAGGCTCTTAAATATGATAAAGAATTTTCATTATAGACTGGGATATGAAGAGTACTTTTTGGAATTTTAATATCTATATTAGATATAAAGTCATAAGTAGTTTTAATATCTTCACTATTATTATTTTCTATTAGATAATTGTCTTCTAATGATATTTCATCATCTATTGTTTTTGATTCTTGTATAAGTTTAATATATTTTAGATATATTTTATCTTCTTTATTGAAATATTTTATTTTAGGTAAATATAAAACTTTATTAGACATGTTTTTAGCTTCAATTTTAGATTTTTCATCACAATAATAAATATATATATTTTTAAATATATTGTTCAAAAAAACATAGTCTTTTGCATCACAAACAAGTATTAAGTTAGATTCTAATTCTTTAATATCAGAAAAAGATATACTATCTATATTATTTTTACTTACTATCTTGCATAATGAAATATATCCATCATAATGTTTAGCATATAAATAAAATGTTTTATCATCTATAGTTAATTCTATTCCAACAATTGGTTTTATATTGTTTTTAATGCATTTAGAAATAAATTCATAGTCACCAAACATATTATAATCAGTTATTCCAATTGCAGTATATTTATTATTTATTGCATAAGAAATTAACTCATCAATTTTGATAAGACTATTCATTAAATCATATTCAGTTTTAATATTTAATGGAATATATTTCATATGCACCTCTTAATTATTTTAGCATAATAAAAGTGACTTTAAAAGTCACTAATATTTAATATATGTTTCTTTTTATTTACTATAACAATAACTATCGTTTATCTTAGTATATCCTGAAGGGCAAGAATATGTTGTAGTATACCCAGTACAATCTTTTGTATATTTATTACAATCTCTTGTATACTTCTTACAATCTCTTGCATAGTTATTACATTTATATGAAGTACAATCTCGTTTCCAAGTTCCTCCTGCACTATTACAACATGTTTGGTTACCACATGCACTTGCACCATTAGTATCACAATACCATTTAGTCCAAGATTGACAGCTTCCCCAAGATGCACAATAATAATCACCCCAAGATGCACAATATTCATTTCCCCAAGATGCACAATATTTGCTTCCCCATGAAGAACAACTAGTATTTGATGTAGTTGCAATTACAGTAACACTACAACTAGTACTATTGCCTACACCATCTTTTACATCAAAAGTATAAGTAGCTGCTTTTGTGATTGCTGTTTTATTTGAATTTATTGTTGTTGGTGAAGTAAATCCATAATATGCTACTCCACTTCCACCTTGATCTGAATATGTTGCAGTAATTGTTGTTCCACTAACACTTAAAGCACAACTTGGTGGTGTTTTGTCTGTTACTGTCCAATGAGCATATAATTTGTGATCACTTGCTGTTTTTAAAATTGTACTAGATGTAACCTGAGTTCCACCTGAAGCGGCTGTATACCAGCCTGCAAGGGCATATCCTCCTCTTGTTATTGTTGGGAGAACTCCATAACCAGAACCAAATGTAACAGTACTTGTTCCAGCCGTATTAGATGTTCCATCATTCTTAACAAATGTCACTGTATATTTATTTGCTGTCCAATGAGCATATAATGTTTGAGCTTCTGTTATTTTTACTGTTGTATCACTTGTTACTTGTGTTCCTCCACTTGCTGCTGTAAACCAGCCTACAAACGTATAACCTGTTCTCGAAACTGTTGGTAGGTTTCCATATTTAGCATCATATGTTACAGTACTTGTTCCAGCACTATTACTAGAACCATCATTCTTAGCAAATGTTACAGTGTATGTATTAACTTTCCAATGAGCATATAATGTTTGAGTATCTGTTATTTTTACTTTAGTATCTTTTGTTACTCGTGTTCCTCCAGTAGCTGCCGTAAACCATCCTAGGAATGTGTATCCAGTTCTTGTAGCTGTTGGT
>USNG01000015.1 GCA_900556025.1 uncultured Mycoplasmatota bacterium | reverse complement strand
AAGAAAAAACTATTCTTGAAGTTAAAGAATTAGTTGATATGATGAAAGAAGAATTCGGAGTAGATCCAAGTGCTGTAGCTGTTGCTGCTGCTCCTGCTGAAGCTGCTGAAGAAAGTGCTGGAAGCGGTGTTAAGACTGTTGTATTAAAAGCTGCTGGTGCTCAAAAATTACAAGTAATCAAAGTAATTAGAGAAGTTACTGGATTAGGACTTAAAGAAGCTAAAGATATCGCTGATGCTGGTGGAAATGTTAAAGAAGGAATTCCTGCTAGTGAAGCTGAAGAATTAAAAGCTAAATTAGAAGAAGCTGGCGCTACTGTAGAATTAGCTTAATTGAACATTTGAGCCTTGCAAAAGGCTTTTTTGCGTATATATAAGTATTTAAAATAAGAAGGAGAATTATATGAGTCATTATTTTGAAAATGATAAAAACTTAAAGAGCGAAATTAGAGAGTTAAGTTATAAATATAATTCTTCTTCTTTTGTTTTTTATAGTGATAATGGTGTATTTAGTAAAAAAGAAATCGATTATGGTAGTAGATTATTATTAGAAACATATCTAAAAGAAGCAAAGTCAAATATTAAAGTATTAGATGTTGGATGCGGATATGGTTTTCTAGGAATAGTAATTAGTCAAATAACGTCTTCTTATGTTGATATGGTTGATGTCAATAAAAGAGCTGTTCACCTAACTAATAGAAATATCAAAAGATATAAAGAATTTAATGGAAGTGCATTCATTAGTGATGCATATGAAAATGTTAAAAATAAATACAATGTTATAATTACTAATCCACCAATTAGAGTAGGAAAACAAAAATTACTAGAAATACTTAATGGAGCATTTGAGCACCTAGAGAATGATGGAATATTATATTTTGTTATTCGCAAAGATCAAGGCGCATTATCAATTAAAAAAATACTCGAAGAGACTAAAAATGTAGAAATAATAAATAGAGATAAAGGATATTTTATAATTAAAGCAAAAAATCAATAGAAAACTTTACATTTTACACAAAAAATCATTGACTTATTGAAAATACATGTGATAAAATTTTATATTGCAGTACATTGTTTTATTTTTAAAATTTGTGTTCTTTAAAAATTTAGGATTGGGGTGAAATAGTGGCATACAAAACAGTAAAATTTGGTGACCATAGAGAAAGAAGAAGTTTCTCAACAAAGCGTAGTACGCTAGAATTATCTAACTTATTAGAAATTCAAAAAGATTCATTTGACTTATTTTTAAAGGAAGGTATTAAGGAAGTATTTGAAGATATTTTCCCAGTTGAAAGTTTCTCAGGTTCTTTATCACTTGAATTTGGTGATTATTATTTTGATACACCAAAATATACAGTAAAAGAAAGTAAAGAAAGAAAAGTAACTTATTCTGCACCTTTAAAAGTTAAGGCAAGATTATTCATTAATGAAACAGGAGAAGTAAAAGAACAAGAAGTGTTTTTAGGTGATATGCCATTAATGACTGATACAGCATCATTTATTATTAATGGAGCTGAAAGAGTTATTAATAGTCAACTTGTTATGGGACCATCTTGCTACTATAAAAATGAAGTAGATAAGAGTGGTAGAAATATCATTACAAGTGAAGTTAGACCTAATAAAGGTACATGGCTAGAATATGAATTAGACGCAAGAGGTATTCTTTATGTAAGAATAGATAGAACTAGAAAAGTTCCTGTAACTACATTATTAAGAGCCTTAGGTCTTTCAAGCAATGAAGAAATTCTTGAATTATTTGGTCAAGATGAATATTTAATTAATACTTTAGAAAAAGATTCTACTAAGAATACTGATGAAGCATTAATTGAAATATACGAAAAATTAAGACCAGGAGAACCAGCTACTTTAGATTCAGCTAAGAATCAATTAATCGTTAGATTCTTTGATAAATTTAGATATGATTTAGGTAAAGTAGGAAGATATAAATTCAATAAGAAATTAAATGTTATTGATAGACTTTTAAATGTTAAAATAGCACAAGATATTAAAGTTGATGGAGAAGTACTTGTTAAAAAAGGAACTCTTATTACTAAAGATATCTTAGAAACATTAAAACCAGTATTTGCAAACGGATATGGTGTTAAAGAAGTAACTATCAATGAAGAATTAGATACTTATAATAAAATACAAGAAGTATTAGTTTATGCTAATGATGATTCTGATAAAATAATTAAAGTTATTGGTAATGATCAAACTATTGATACTAAGAGATTAACTATTTCTGATGTATATGCATCTTTATCATATTATATTTGTTTATTATATGGTGTTGGTAAATATGATGAAATAGATCACTTAGGAAATAGACGTGTAAGACAAGTTGGAGAATTAATTCAAAATCAATTTAGAATTGGTATTGCACGTATGGAAAGACAAATTAGAGATAAGATGTCTACTCAAGAAATTGATGCTGTTACACCAAAATCTTTAATTAATATTAGACCAGTAACTGCAGCATTAAAGGAATTCTTTGGTTCATCACAATTATCAAAATTCATGGATCAAATTAATCCACTTTCTGAATTAAATGATAAACGTAGACTTAGTGCTTTAGGTCCAGGTGGTCTATCAAGAGATAGAGCAGGTATGGAAGTTCGTGACGTTAACCCATCACACTATGGTAGAATCTGTCCTATCGAAACTCCAGAAGGTCAAAACATTGGTTTAATTACATCTTTAGCAAGTTATGCTAGAGTAAATGAATATGGATTTATTATGACTCCATATAGAAAAGTAGTAGATTGTAAAATAACTGATGAAATAGTTTATATGACTGCTGATGAAGAAGAAGATTACTATATCAGTCAAGCAACAATTAATGTTGATTCAGATGGAACAATTTCTGATAAAGAAGTTCCAGTAAGATTTAACAAAGACAATATGATTGTTGCTCGTGAAAAAGTAGATTATATAGATGTTTCACCATCACAAATCGTATCTGTTACAACAAGTATGATTCCATTCATGGAACATGATGATGCTAACCGTACATTAATGGGTGCAAACATGCAAAGACAAGCTGTACCACTTATGATTACTGAAGCTCCTATCGTAGGTACTGGAGTAGAAGCTGCAATAGCTCGTGACTCTGGATGTTCAGTAGTTTGTGATATAGATGGTGTTGTTGAATATGTTGATGCTAAGAAAATTATAGTAAAAGGATTAACAGAAAAACGTGTATATGAATTAATTACATATCAAAGAAGTAATAATGAAACATGTTATAACCAAAGACCAATCGTTAAGAAAGGTGAACAAGTTCATAAAGGTGAAATTATTGCTGATGGACCATCTACAGATAAAGGTGAAATAGCTTTAGGTAAGAACTTAGTTGTTGCCTTCATGACATATAATGGATATAACTATGAAGATGCTGTTATATTAAATGAAAGAGTTGTTAAAGATGACGTTTTAACTTCTGTTCATATTGAAATGAAAGAAATTGAATGTCGTGATACTAAATTAGGACCAGAAGAGTTCACAAGAGATATTCCAAATATTAGTGAAGAAGCTCGTAAGAACTTAGATGAAAATGGTATTGTTAGAATTGGTACTGAAGTAAAAGAAAACGATATTCTAGTTGGAAAAGTTACTCCAAAAGGTATGCAAGAATTATCTAGTGAAGAAAAATTATTACATGCTATATTTGGTGAAAAAACTAGAGAAGTTAGAGATACATCATTAAGAGTATCACACGGATGTGCAGGAATTGTACATGATGTTCAAATATTTACTAAAGAAAATTCTGATGAATTACCTGCTGGTGTTAGTAAAGTAGTTAGAGTATATATTGTTAAGAAGAGAAAAATTCAAGTTGGAGATAAAATGGCTGGACGTCATGGTAACAAAGGTGTTTGTTCATTAATATTACCAGAAGAAGATATGCCATATTTACCAGATGGTACTCCAGTAGATGTTATTCTTAACCCACTAGGTGTTCCTTCTCGTATGAACTTAGGACAAATCTTAGAATTACACTTAGGTATGGCTGGTAAGAAATTAGGTGTACATTATGCAACACCAATATTCAATAGCGCTACAGAAGAAGATATCCAAGAAGAAGTTAAAGAAGCTGGATTAGATCCTGATTATAAAACATGGATTTATGATGGAAGAACTGGAGAAAAATTTGATAAGAGAGTTTCAGTTGGAGTTATGTACATGATTAGACTTGTACACATGGTAGATGATAAGATTCATGCTCGTGCAACTGGACCATATAGTTTAGTAACACAACAACCATTAGGTGGAAAAGCTCAATTCGGTGGACAAAGATTCGGAGAAATGGAAGTTTGGGCATTATATGCTTACGGTGCTGCTCATATATTACAAGAAGTACTAACAATTAAATCAGATGATGTAGTTGGAAGAGTTAGAGTATATGAAGCATTAGTAAAAGGTAAACCAATTCCGGGAGCTGGTGTTCCAGAATCATTTAGAGTATTAATTAAAGAATTCCAAGCTTTAGGTTTAGATATTCAAATAATTAATAAAGATGGTTCATTAAAAGATGTTAAAGAACTTGAAATAGAAGAAGATAAAGATGATACTCCTGTATCAATAACTGAAATAGGTAAATCTGATGATACAGATGATATAGATGAATCTGATTATGAAGATGTACAACCTGAAGATGATTATGATGAAGAAGATGAATTTGAAGATGGTGATTTTGATAAAGAACCAACAGATTCAGATTTAGAATATGAAGAGGAGTATGAATTACAAGAACCATATGAAGATGCATATGAAAGGGGTGAAGAATAATGAACGAAGTTAATGAATTTGATGGAATTCGTATTGGTATAGCTTCTCCTGATAAGATTCGTGAATGGTCTTATGGTGAAGTTAAAAAACCAGAAACTATTAACTATAGAACATTAAACCCTGAAAGAGATGGACTTTTCTGTGAAAAGATATTCGGTCCAACTAAAGACTTTGAATGTACTTGTAAAAAGTATAAAAGATTAAGATATAAAAATGTAATTTGTGATAGATGTGGCGTAGAAGTAACTCGTGCAAAAGTTAGAAGAGAAAGAATGGGACATATTGAACTTGCTAGTCCTGTTAGCCACATTTGGTATGCAAAAGGTGTACCTCCTAAAATGGGATTAGTATTAGATATTAGTCCTCGTGAATTAGAAGAAGTATTATATTTCGTAAGTTATATAGTATTAGATCCAGGAAGTGCTCCTCTTGCTAAAAAGCAAACATTATCTGATAAAGAATACAGAGCATATTATGAAAAATATGGTGATGAATTCAGAGTTGGAATGGGTGCTGAAGCAATCAAAGAATTATTAACTGAAGTAGATTTAGATAAAGAAATCGAAGAGTTAAAGAAAGATGTAGAAAAATCTCAAGGTCAAAAGAAATTAAGATTATTAAAGAGATTAGATTGCTTAAATGCATTTAAAGAAAGTGGAAATAGACCTGAATGGATGATATTAGATGTACTTCCAGTTATTCCACCAGATCTAAGACCAATGATTCAACTTCCAGGTGGAAGATTTGCAACTTCTGATTTAAATGATTTATATAGAAGAATTATTAATAGAAATAATCGTCTTAAAAAATTATTAGAATTAGAAGCTCCAACAATTATTGTTCAAAATGAAAAACGTATGTTACAAGAAGCAGTTGATGCTTTAATAGATAATGGTAGACGTGGTAGAAGCGTTTCAGGTGTAGGAAATAGACCTTTAAAATCATTATCAAGCATGCTTAAAGGTAAACAAGGTAGATTTAGACAAAACTTATTAGGTAAAAGAGTTGACTATAGTGGTCGTTCAGTTATCGTAGTAGGTCCAAGTTTAAAAATGTACCAATGTGGTGTACCAAAAGATATGGCTTTAGAATTATTTAAACCATATGTAATGCAACAATTGGTTGAAAGAGGAATAGCTCACAATATTAAAGCTGCGAAGAAAATGATAGATGTACAAGATGAAAAAGTATGGGATGTAGTAGAAGATGTTATTCGTGAACATCCAGTATTACTAAACCGTGCTCCAACACTTCACAGATTATCAATTCAAGCATTCGAACCAGTATTAGTTAGTGGTAAAGCTTTAAGACTACACCCATTAGTTTGTAGTGGATTCAACGCAGACTTCGATGGTGACCAAATGGCTATTCACATTCCAATTAGTGAAGAAGCTCAAGCTGAAGCTAGATTATTAATGTTAGGTGCAAATAATATCCTTGACCCTAAAGATGGAAAACCAATCGTTACACCATCTCAAGATATGGTTTTAGGTAACTATTATTTAACATTAGAATTACCTGGTGAACCTAATGAAGGTAAAGCATATAAAGATCCAAATGAAGTATTAATGGCTTATGAAAGAAGAAACATTACACTTCATACAAGAGTTTGTATTCCAGCACGTGAATTCAAACATAAGATTTGGACAGATGAACAAAAAGATAAATATTTAGTAACTACAGCTGGAAAAATTATATTCAATGAAATCTTCCCAGATACATATCCATATGTTTGTGAAGGAAGTAAAGAAAATATTGAATTTATGACTCCAGATAAATTCTTCATCGAAAGAGGAAAGAATTTACCAGAAGAAGTTGCTAAAATGCCTGTAGTTCCTGCTTTAATTAAAAAAGATTTAGGAAAAATTATCGCTCAAATATTTAAGAGATACAAAACTACAGAAACTTCAATTTTCTTAGATAAATTAAAAGATTTAGGATTTAAATATAGTACTAAATCAGGTATTACAATTTCATTATCAGATATTCCTGTAAATAATGAAAAGCAAACAATTATCGAAGAAACTAAAGAAACAATTGAAAAAATTAATAAACAATTTAAACGTGGTTTAATTACTGATGAAGAAAGACACAACAAAGTAATTAAATTATGGACAGACGCTACAACTAATGTTCAAGGTAAATTAGGAGAAATTCTAAAAGCTGATGTTGAAAATCCATTATCAATGATTATTAACTCAGGAGCCAGAGGTTCTGCTAACCAATTAGGACAATTAGCTGGTATGCGTGGAATTATGGCTAAACCAGATGGTGGTCAAGTAGAAATTCCTATCTTAGCTTCATTCCGTGAAGGATTAGACGTTCAAGAATTCTTCCTTTCAACACACGGTTCAAGAAAAGGTACAGCAGATACAGCCTTAAAGACTGCAGATGCTGGATACTTAACAAGACGTTTAGTTGATGTTGTACAAGATATTATTGTAAAAGAAGAAGATTGTGGAACTATCCAAGGAATCGAAGTAGAAGCATTTACAGATGAAAAGAGTGGTGCTGTAATTGAATCATTCAGAGATAGAATTGTAGGAAGATATTCAAATCAAAAAGTATTAAATCCAGAAACTAAAGAAGTTCTTATCGATAAAGGCGCTCTTATTACTGAAAAGATTGCTGATAAGATCGTAGCTGCTGGTATTACTAAGATGGAAATCAGAAGCGTTCTTACATGTAAATGTACAAATGGTATTTGTCAAAAATGTTATGGTCTTAACCTTGCAACTGGTAATGTTGTTGAAGTTGGTGAAGCAACTGGTATCATGGCAGCTCAATCAATCGGTGAACCAGGTACTCAGTTAACAATGCGTACATTCCACACGGGTGGTGTTGCATCTGCTGCTGATATTACTCAAGGTCTTCCAAGAGTTGAAGAGTTGTTTGAAGCTAGAATTCCAAAAGCTAAAGCAACAATTGCTGAAATTGATGGTAAGATTACTAAAATTACTGATGACAAAAATAATAGATTTAAAATTTATATTACAAACGACGTTGAAACTCGTGAACATGTAACTCAATACAATGCTAAATTAAGAGTAGAAAAAGGAGATTTAGTAAAAGCAGGAGATCCACTTACAGAAGGAAGTATTTCTCCAAAAGAATTACTTGCTGTTACTGATCCAACTACTGTTCAATCATATATACTTAAAGAAATTCAAAAAGTATATAAATCACAAGGTGTTGATGTTTCAGATAAACATGTTGAAACAGTTGTTAGAAGAATGATTACTAAGATTAGAGTTATTGATCCAGGAGATACTAACCTTATTGAAGGTTTAACTGTACCTCTAAGAGAATTTGGTGAAATTAATAAACCAGTTATCTTAAATGGTGGAGTTCCAGCTACTGGTAAACCAATTATGCTAGGTATTACAAAAGCATCATTAGAAACTGATTCATTCTTATCAGCTGCATCATTCCAAGAAACTACAAGAATCTTAACAGATGCTGCTACAAGAGGAAAAGTTGATATGCTACATGGTTTAAAAGAGAATGTTATTCTTGGTAAACTAATCCCAGCAGGAACAGGTGCTAAACAATATAACAATATTGAAGTAATGTTAAAAAATGAACTTCTAGATGATGATGCTGCTGAAGTATTAGAAGAAAAATTCTTAACTGATGATTCTAAAGAAGAAACAGTAGAAGCAATCACAAATGAAGTAGAAGAAGAAACAGAAGAAAATGCTTAATGCATTTTCTTTTTTTGTCATCAAATAATAAAATAAGAATAATTTACTTTTTGAATTGCTAATGGTATAATCAAAAGAGATAAGTAAGGAGATAACATGATTGGTAAAAAAAGTGAAGTATATTATTTTGACAAAGATGGCAAAATGGTAGATAGTGTAGAAGATGCCTATAGGTGTATAGCTAGGGAATTAGATGAAAATGGCAAATTAGTAAATGAAGTTTTCGGATACGTAAATTATAAGCCAGAGTATAAAAGAGAAGACATACCAGAATTAACAGAAGAAGAAAAAAAGAACTAGCAGAACTTGAATGGGAATATAAAAGTCCAAAACTTAAATAAAATTATAATTTATTGAAAAAGTTGTTGAATAAACAACTTTTTTTAATAAAAAACTTTAAATTCGCCATGTTTTATAGTATACTTTTTATAGTAGGATAAGAGGGTGTTTTTATATGTATGAAAATAAAATTTTAGTTAATGTATACATATTATCTTTAAGCAAAAACTGTGAAATTTTTATTCCTATAAATGAAAAAATAGGTAATATTACTAAACTATTAAGCAATATTGTTACTGATTCAATTGACTTTACTAAGAACATAGTAATAATGAATGCTGATACAGGAGAATGTTATAAAAATAATACTTTAGTAAGAGAAACTAACATTAAAAACAGTACAAAATTAGTACTTATCTAGGAGGAATAAAAATGAATGTATATTTATTTGATGATGATAGAATTATAGCTTTTGCTCTTCCAGTTAAAAAAATTGGAAACTTCTGGATGAAAGATACATATAACAAAAATGTGATTAATATTACTGTTTCTGATAATGAGTGGATAATAAATCCAGGAAAAAATGTAAAAATATCTGACACAGATGGTAACACAGAAAACATTTCTCTTAGAGCTAGAAAATATTATAATGTAGAAAAAAATGATAAAAAGTATTTATTATATTGTGACTATTTAACTGACAATACATATAAAAATTATATAATAAAAGATAATTCAGTTATAAAATTTGGTTCATCTGCTGCATGTAACATAAGCGTACCAATAAGTATCGTAGGAAATGAACACATAACACTAACTTATAAGGATAAAAAATGGACTCTTGAAGTAGGAGAGAATTTAGTTTGTTATGTAAATGATAGAAGAGTTGAAAAAACAACTACATGTAATTATTGTGATTTAATTAATATATATGGTTTTAAAATATTAGTTGTATGTGGATATATATTTGTAAATAATCCATTTAATAATTTAACTATAAATGGTTTAGAACAAATAGATTTAGTAGTTGATGATACTCTAACAGATGAAGAAATAGAAAATGAAGATATTTATAAAGATGAAGACTATTTCTTAAAATCACCTCGTATAAGAAAAGAAATTAATACTTATGAGATGGTTATAGATTCACCACCTGCAAAAGAAAAAGATCCAGAAACACCATTGTGGGTAACACTTGCCCCAATGTTAACAATGGCAGCAAGTTCAATGATGACATTATCAAATTCAATTATGGCAGTTGTAGATGGGCAAAAAACATTTAGAAGCATAATTCCATCATTAGTTATTTGTATATCTATGTTATTAACTATGCTAGTTTGGCCATTTGTTACTAAAAATTTTGAAAAGAAACAAAAACAAAAGAAAGAAGAAGAAAGACAAGTTTTATATCAAAACTATATAAATAAAAAAGATAAAGAATTAGCAGTAGAATATGAAAATCAAAAAAGAACATTAGAAGAAAACTTAATTTCAACAGATGTTTGTTATGATATGATAATAAATAAAAGAAGAACATTATGGTCAAGAAGAAATGATCAAAATGATTTCTTAACAGTAAGAGTAGGTACTGGAGATGTTAACTTTAATACTAAAATTAGTTATCATAGTGAAGATTTCTCAATGGATAATGATAATCTTAAATTAATGTTGAACAAACTAATAGATTTTAATAAAGTAATAAATAATGTTCCAATTGGATACTCATTTATTCAAAATACATTAACTGGTATTAATGGTATTTATCCAAAATATATATCATTTACAAATAATATGCTTTTACAAGCTATGGCATTTCATAGTTATGATGATTTAAAAATAGTAGTATTCACAAATGATGCAAATAAACACAGATGGGAATATTTAAGAGAGATGCCTTATTGTTTCTCAAATGATAAATCAATAAGATTTTTTGCTACTAATACAGAAGAAATGCAAGAAGTATCTAATTATCTTGTACAAGTATTTGAAAGTAGAAAAGTATTATCAAAAAATGGATCAGAAGAAGAAAGAATAAATAATTTTAGTAAATTTAATAATGGATATTATTTAGTAATTGTTGATGATATAGATGCATCGAGAAAAATAGAAATTATAAGTGATATACTAGAATCTAAAAATAGTAATTTAGGTTTTAGTATGATTATACTAGAAGAAAAACTTTCTAAAGTTCCAAGTGAAGTATCTAAATTCATTATAATTGGAGAAAAAACTTCAACAATATTAAATACAGAAAATAATAATCAAACAAAATTTATAGAAGAAATAAATGATTCATATGATATGTTTGCATGTACAAAAATGCTATCAAATCTTCCTATCAATTTAGAAGAAACAAGTAAAAAATTACCTGATTCAGTAACATTCTTAGAATTATTTGGAGTAGGTAATATAGAACAATTAAATGTATTGAATAGATGGAAAGATAATAATCCTACAAGATCATTAAAAACGGAAATTGGAGTTAATACAGTAGGAGATCCATTTGTATTAGATTTACATGAAAAACAACATGGACCACATGGTTTAATTGCTGGTATGACTGGTAGTGGTAAATCTGAATTTATTATTTCATATGTTCTTTCTATGGCAGTTAACTATAGTCCAGAAGAAGTTGCATTTGTATTAATCGACTATAAAGGTGGCGGATTAGCAGGAGCATTTGTAAATTCGGAAACTGGTAAAAGATTACCACATGTAGTTGGAACAATTACTAACTTAGATAAAACTGAAATTAATAGAGCACTTGCTAGTATCAATAGTGAACTTACTCGTAGGCAACAAGTATTTAATGATGTAAGATTAAAAACAGGTGAAGGAACAATAGATATCTATAAATATCAAAGACTATATAGAGATGGTGTAATTAAAGAACCAATGCCTCACTTAATTATAGTTTGTGATGAGTTTGCTGAATTAAAAGATCAACAACCAGACTTTATGGAAGATTTAGTTAGTACAGCTCGTATCGGACGTTCTTTAGGAGTGCACTTAATACTTGCTACACAAAAACCATCAGGAGTAGTAGATGGACAAATTTGGTCAAACTCAAAATTCAAAGTTTGTTTAAAAGTTCAAGATAAACAAGATAGTATGGAAATGATCAGAAATGATTTAGCTGCTGAAATAAAACAAGTTGGTAGATTTTATTTATTAGTAGGTTATAGTGAATACTTTGCAATAGGGCAAGCAGCATGGGCTGGAGCTCAATATTATCCTAACAATGAATTTAAGAAATCAGTTGATAAAAACTTATATTTAATAGATAATACTGGTTCAGTAAGTAAAACAATAAATAATGTAATTTCAAAAAGACTATTACATTCAGAAGGAGAAGAATTAACTAATATAGTTAAATACTTAATACATATTGGTGAAGAAACTCCATTAAAAATTAATCAATTGTGGTTAGATAGAGTACCTAATGAAGTATATGTAGAATCGTTATCTAAAAAATACAATTACGTTAAAGAAGACTATGTTATCAATCCTATAATTGGTGAATATGATAATCCATCATCTCAACAACAAGGATTATTAACAATTAATTTAAAAAATAATGGCAATACATTAATATACGGAATGAATGATAGTGGAAAAGATGAGTTCTTACAAACATTAACATACTCTATGTTAAAAAATTATAGTACAGATGAATTAAATTTATATATACTAGATTTTGGAGCAGAAACATTAAACAACTTTAGAAATGCACCTCAAGTAGGAGATGTTGTAATTAATGGTGATGATGAAAAAATCAATAATTTAGCTAAACTATTATCATTTGAATTAAATAAACGTAAAAAATTATTTACTAGCTTTGGTGGTAATTATGAAAATTACATCAAGAATAGTCCTAAAAAATTACCTAATATAGTAGTAGAAATTAACTCAATTGAGATTTTAAATGAATTATATAATGATATTATAGATAAATTTTATCCAATTATTAGAGATGGTAATAAATATGGAATTTACTTCATCATAACAACTGAAACACAAAGTAGTGTAAAAATGAAAGTAGTTCAAAGTTGTAAAAACAGCATTTGCTTACAATTAACAAATGAAATGTCATATAAAGATATACTAGGAAAAACAAATGGTTTAGTACCATCAAATAATTTAGGTAGAGGTCTTACTAAACTAGAAAGAGTTTGTGAATTCCAAACAGCATTTATTGATGAAAATAAAAATTCATATGATAGCATTAATAAATTTGTAAAAGAATTAGAAAGTAAAGATTATACTAAAGCACCTGCTATTCATGTAATGCCAGAAACAATAGAATTAGACAAATTTAAGGACAAATATACTGGATTAGACACAGTTCCAATTGGAGTTGTTAAAGAGTCTTTAAATGCTTCATTATTTGATTTTAAGAAGAGAGTTACTTCAATAATTTGTTCTAATGAATTTGAAAATATGAATCTATTTATTAAAAATATAACTAGAACATTAAACTCAAATACAGCATTTAAAACATTTATGATAGATGCACAAAATTATTTTGAAGAATATACTTATAGTAAACATTATTGTAATAGTGACTTTAACGGAGCAGTAGATATTATAAGTAGTTTCAATAAAGGAATTCAAGATGTTCTAACAAATAATAACATGAACTTTAGAAGTGTTGAAAAATATTCTAACTTAGCAGTAGTAGTAATAGGATTTAGTAAATTCTATGATAAATTAGATGATGATCATAAAAAATCATTTAAAGAAATTCTTGCTAATAATAAAGAATATCCAAAAGTTAACTTTATCTTAATTGATATTCCATCAGGATTCAAGAAATATGAATATGAAGATTGGTATAAGAATAATTTTGATACTAATAATGGAATATGGATTGGACAAGGATTATCACAACAATTTGTATTAAAAACAATAGTACAACAAGCTATGTTATCAAACATTAATAATCAATATGCAATTGTTATTAAAAATGGAGTTCCAATTCTAATAAAAATATTAAATGAAATCAAGTAGTTTTCTACTTGATTTTTTTATATAAAAAAGTGTAAATTTTCTTGTAAACACTTTCATTATGTTATAAAATTATACTAGGAGGTAATGATATGAATCATAAGGTTAATAGTGTACAAGCACTACATGATGATGCTTACGGATTATATAATAATGTTGTTATTGGTGGTGGAGATTACAGCGCTGATACAATTATTGCTAATTTAGCAAGCGGAATTCAAATTTTAAAAGGATGTTGGGAAGGAAAAGATGCAGGAGTTCAAATCGAAAACATTGTAAAAGTTCACAATGCAATGGTTGGAATTAGAAATTCTTTAGCAGTTTTAGCTACTGAATCTTCAAAGATTGCTGCAAATTATAGAGAAATTCAAAATTCTAATGGTGCTGGACTAGAAGCTTTTGGTGCTATTAGTTGTGAAAATAAAACTATTATGGAAGATTATACAGATACAAGAGATTCTGTAGGTATTACTCCAGAAGCATCAAATGGAAAAGCTAAAATTGACGCTGCTAACGGTTCTATCGATAGTTTCATTTCTGAAGTTAAAAAATATTATAACTCAATTATGGAAAACTGGACAGCAGGAACTGGAAGAGAAAATGCTCAAGAATCATTCGATACATTCATTAGTAATTCAAATGTATACAAAGAAACTTTAGCAACAGCTTCAGCAAGTATAACAACTGCAATTCAAAACTATACATTCTAATTATTTAGAAAAAGTTGTTAAACAAATAAGAAGTTATTTTATAACTTCTTATTTCATAAGTAGAACAATTAATAGTTATTCTATTTATGAAATAAGAAGGGATTGATAAGCATGTGTGTACACAATGACAATAAAAGAGCCGAATTGCAAAAACAAATTGATGACTTAAAATTAGAAATATCAAATTATGATAAATTGAGAACGGATGTTGTGGCAGGAAAAGCCCAAGTTGATTGTTATTTAGAAAATCTTAAAGCGTTTAAAGAAGCATGCTCACAAGTAAGTGCAGCTGGTTCATATGATAATGGAGAAAGTGAAACATATATTAAAGAATTTGATAGTATGGGCAAGGAACTTGATAATCAAAAAATAGCAGCAGACAAGGCTATTCAAGGCATGTGGGATTCAATAAGATGGATAGGCATGACTATGCATTATTTAGATGGTGATTGTGCAGCTTGTAAAGCAGCAGCGGCTGCCGCATTATATTCATCAAAATCAAAGAGCAATACTTAAATGGTGGAAGATAGTTATAATAATTTTATGGAGTAAAATATGGTTGAATGTAGCAATTGTGGATTAATGATAAGTAAAAATGATAAAAAATGTCCAAGATGTGGACATGTTTTTGATGTCAAGAAAAAAGAAAAAGAAATTTTAACAGGAGTGGGAGTAGCAGCAGTAGGTGCAGGAGTCATTGGAGCTGGGATAGCATCACATGAGAAAGAAAATAAAAGTGCTATAGAAAATTTAAAAAACAATACTATTTCAAAAAAGACAGAAAAAATAGAAAAAGTTGAAACTGCGAAAAAAGCAGATGCAAAGGATATTATTGAGTCAAGCAGTAAAAAGCAAACTGAAACCCAAAAAACTGCATACGAAAGTAAAAAATATAACGATTCATTAGAAATAGATGAAACAAAAGAATCTACAACTAAAGAAAATGTACCTGCTGAAAAAGGTCAAAAAACATATGAAGAGGATAATGCACAAAAAGAAACTGATAATCATGAAGAAATAGCAAAAACTGATAATCCAGATGATATAGAGATTGATGAAAATGAAAGCGTTGCAGAAGAAATAAAAACACTTTTAGAAAAAATATCAGAAGAGCAAGATAACAATGAAGAAATTGAAGCACTTATAAGCATGCTTACAGAAAACCAAGATAGTGAAGAAGAACTTGAAGATTTGTTGAGAAAACTTTCAGAAGGTAGAACAGATGATGAAGCACTGGCAGCACTTATAAAAAAGCTTGCAGATGGTCAAAAAAATATTGATGATCAAGTAGACAATGATTTAGAAGAAGATATGTCAATGTCAGAAAGTACTTCTAGTGGAGGAATTGGAGGCGGAGACTCTGTTAATATTAGTTTTTATCAATTAGAAAATGCTTTAAGCATACTTGGTTGTGCAACATCTACCTCATTACCAAACTCAGCAAATGGAGAAAATTTTGATATTACATCATGTAAAACAAAAGGCCCAGCAGGTGGGCTAGCAAATGTTTTTACTAAAATTGACTCTGAAGAATATAATAAACTAAATAATAAAGAAGGACATAATCAATATAAAAAAACTTTATCTAATTTTGATGGAAGTGAAACAAGCTTCTTGCCAAAAATGGAAAGCAAACTTTTGAAACTTAGACAGAATTTAATCGATATGATGGGAGAAGACTATTATAAATTAAGTCTTGGAAATGAAATACTAGGTTCATGTTATGACGAAAATGGAGAAATAGACATGGATCAAGCAAAGAAACTAGAAAATCTTTGGAACAGACTTCATGATGATGATAAAAAAGATATAAGCAGTATGAATGGAACATCTTTAAAAGAATTTATTGATAGTTTTTATGCTAATGATAGTATTCAAGATTACTTTCAAGACTTTTCAAAAGAACTTACAAATTATAACGACATGGATCTGGTAGATAGCGATTATACTCAGACAGAAATATATAAAAGAAAAGCGGATAAAGGTATAATCTTGACAGAAGAAGAAGTAAGAGAATATTGTGAAAGATATGGCGATTCTGTAGCAGCTGTTTTAATATCTAATATAAGTTTAGGTAGAATTACTGATGATGGCAGCAAAACTCTTACGGACTACGTTAACATGAACTATCAAGATGGACTTTATGGATATGACATAAATGATAATGGTGAAGAAGAAGGTAAAGAAAAAGCTTCCTATAATCAAAAAACACAAGAGCAAGAAACATTAGAGCAAATGTTTTGGGACTATCTTACTAAAACAGGAAGAAATGATGAAAATAAAGACCACTATGATAAAATGGACAAATATATTGAGGATTATGGAAATGAAATAGGTGATACAAGTAAAATATCAACTAGTAATCAATATTATAAACTTTGCCAAACCGGTTTTTTGAATTCTGCTTATACAAAAGATGGGGCAAGAAGGTATGGTAGAGAATATTTAACTGAAGCAGAGTTTAACAATGATTCTGAAGTAAAAGCAAAGTATGACAGTTACGAGAAATATTATGAAGAAAATGGTGGAAGTCACTATGAAGATCCTGATACAAACAAAACTGTATTTGTACCATACAGAAATGCTGAGGAACAAAAAAATTATAATAGATACATGGATATAGTAAAAAGCCGTGGCAATTCATCAAATAGATTTATTTATGGATCAGTATTTGAGGAAGTATGCGATGCACAAGATGAATACTATGAGCATAGTTTACCTGAATATGAAGAAATTGCTTCGGAAAATCTAGACCTTATTGTCTATGATGAAAATAATAATCCAATAGGTGTAAAGAATAATGGAGACGACTCTACAATAGATGATTATTATGAAAGAGCAAATTCTGCTGTAGAAAAATATAGAGAAAGTTTAGATAGAATAAAACTACTTGAAACATTTGTAAATCAAAAACAAATTACAGAGTCAATAACTTCAGCAAATAGTGAAAATAGAGAATACTCTGAAGAAGATTTTCCCCCAGGCGTTAAAGAATATTTAGGCTTTTTGGATTCAAAAGATAAACGTAAATATATGTATCAATATGTTGAAAAAGCTTCTTTACCATATGCAGATACAGCTAAAGCATATAAAAATAGTATTGGAAGTAAAGTTCAAACAACTTTGGATATACTTAAAGAAATGTATGGTGAAGAAGAAGGCTACATCAGAGCGGAAGGTTTAAAAGAAACAATAATAAATAATGATAATGTATATAGATCACTAATTGAGCAAAATAACAATGTACATGATCAAAATTTAGGTATCTTATTTAATATAGCACAAAGAATTGCAACAGAAAAAAGAGAAGAATATGATAGAAAAAATAATGATAATTCTGCTGTTATAAGTGCTGGATATTTGCCTCAAGATGAAATAGATAAAGAAAATGAGTTAAAGAAAGAAGCAGAAACAGCGGAAGCAGAGGCAAGTAGATTAGCAAATAAAATGGCTACCTCAAAAATCTTAAGTAATGAATCAAAAAGTATATATGAAGCAGGTTTATATGAAATAATTAAATCAAAACCTGTGACCGAAAGAACTACAGCTGAAAATGACTTTTTCCTTGAATATCGAGCAAAAAATCAAGTTGATATAAAAGAATATAATGAAAGTATTGATAATCTATATGAAACTTTATCAAAATGTAATAATTTTAAAGAAGTTTGCGACATAATTAATAATATTGGAACGATAAATATCGAAATTGAAAATTTTATTGGGAATTATAAAATACGTTCACAACCAGACTTTGAAGAAAAAAACAAATCAAAAATATTTTCACTTGAAAGAATAGAAGAAGTAGATGATGATAGTGGTTCAACTACTATATATATAAATGCATTAGATGAAAATGGAAATAAATTAGATGTATCTGAAGAAGAAATTGAAATATATTTAGCAGGTATAGCAAAAGAAAATGGTGGAAAACTACCATTAAAATATAGAATGTGTTATACTAAGTCTTCTAATCAAGTTGATAGAATAAATTATTTAGCTAAAACTGATTTAGAAGCATTGACATATAAGGCTAATACATTAGATTATAATACGTTTAAATTTGACTATAAAAGCTTTGTAGAATTTGGAGCATTATGTAAAGCAACAGAACAATATGAAAAATATGTAGACATACTAGAACGAGGAAATGATGTAGAAGATTGGTTTGTAACAGTAGGATATGGAGCATGGGCAGGAGGAGCTCAATTTGTAGATGGATTTAAAAATCTTATAGATCCTGATGGACTTAAAAATGAAAATGATTATAGAACAATGTTGATAAGCTCATACTTATTAAATGAATATGGTTCTGATTCATTAGAATCTAACTTTATGCTAGGAACTTATGAAGTAACTACTAGTATAGTAAACATGTTACCAACAGTTATATTAAGCTGTATTCCTGTAGTTGGACAGGGTTTAGGTTTAGCTACTATGTTTTTATCAACAGCAGGAAATGCAACAGAACAAGGCCTTCAGAGTGGAATGACACCAGAGCAGGCAAGATTGTATGGTTTAATTAACGGAGCACTAGAAACAGGACTTCAAGCTACTGTCGGAGGTATTTCTAAACTTACAATTGGAAAACTTCCAGTTGCAAAATTAATAACAAAAAATTTGGGTACTATATTAGTTGAAGGGGCCTGGTATACGGCAGCTACCAATTATTTATTAAATATTCTTAGCGAAGGATTAGAAGAAGGAACTCAAGAAATATTAGATCCAATAATTCAAAGACTTTTTGCTGCATCAGAAAATAATTTTATTGAAATGAAAGAATCACTATCAAATTTAACATTAACTGAGTGGCAAGAAGAAAAATTTTTGGAGTGGAAATCTAATTCTCTAAGTGGTATAGCAAATAAAGAAGAATATTTAAATATATATAACACAAAATTTGAAGACTGGTTAGCAACGTCTGGAATAGATGAAGCTATGTTTGATAAAATTAAGAGTAAGGAATATACTTATGAAGAGTGGAAAGAAGATAATAAGTTAGAGACTAGTGCAAGTGCTTTATGGGGAACAATAGACTGGACAGCAGTGAAAAAATCAGCATTGTATGGAGCTATCTCTGGTGGAATTTTTGAAGGTTCAACACAATTTGTTCCAGAAATGATATCGTTTGTACGTACTGGAACAACATTAGGAATTCCTGCTATAATGAATTCAGTAAGAAATCAAGCAGAAGCTTCAGGAACACCTAAAAATATATTTCAAATATTAGCTGAAACAAATCAAATTATAAAAGAGCAGAGTAAAACTGGAAAATTAGGAGAGCTAGTAAGTGAATATATGGAAACAGAAAGTTTTCAATCAGATTATGAAAATTTCATGAATGAAATCGAGCAATCATCAAAAGAACAAACAGAAACAAATGCAACAAAAAGCAAATTATCAAATATATTGAAATCTATCAAAGAAACACTTGGCTCTGAAAATGAGATGAGTGAAGTAAACTTTGCCACAATGCAAGTTGCAGGAAGTCTAGTAGCTAATGCTCCTTTAGCTAGAATATCAAATATTTTAAGAGATACTAACTATAAATCATATAAAGAATATTTAGATAGACTATCTGAATTAAATGAAAGCGAAACAAGATTAACAGAAGAAATAAAACAATTAAAAGCGGACAATTCTGATATAAATTCAGAAATAAATAAAGATAATTTAAGTAAAAAGCAAAAAGAATTAGACGAAATACGAAGTGAAAAGAACAACATAACAGAAGCAATAGAGTATTACAAAAAATCAACTGGAACGTTAAGATCTGATTTAGCAAGTGAAGCATTAGAATTACTAGAAAATATTAGAAATGATGAAGCCACATTAAACGAATTACAGCAGACACTTGCTGAAGTAGAAAACTCTTTAAATAATGAAATAGATTCAACTAGTGTAAAAGAATTAAAGAATAGAATTAAAGGTTTGAAGGAGAAACTTGAAAATCAAAGAAAAAGCAAAAAAGGAATTACAAAAACAGCAGAAAGAATTTTATTACAAAACATAGAACAATATCAAAATGCATTAAAAAACTTACAAAAAAATGAATTAAAAGGAAAAGAAAATAAAATTCAACAATTAAAAGAATCAATTAATGAATTAACAGAAAATATTAATTCAAGCAAAGCAAGAGCAACTGAAATCGATAGCATATTAGAAATCTTATTAAACCCAGAATCTAACATTTCAAGTTTAACTAGTGAACAGTTCAATAATTTTGTTTCAGAATTAGATTTGAAATCTTTACAAATATATTCTAAAGATATATTTGCAAGATTATCAGAAATGTCAGATGTAAGTATAGAGAATCTTTTAAGTAGATTAGATGTTATAACTTTAGGAGTTTTTGAAACTGAAATAGTTGAAAGAATAAGACAAATAAAGAGTAATGAAATATTAAATAGGATTAAAGATAAGTATGGATTAAGATTTACAAAAGATATATATAAAATTGAAGCTGATGATACCACAACAAGTGATACGACGACAAGTCAAACAGAAGCTATTGCAGAAAATACAAATAGTGATAGCAATACAAATTCAAATACTAGAAATGATGTTCAAACAGAAGTTATAGAAGAAAGTACAAATAGTGATAACAACACAAGCCAAAATACTATAAATAATAGTCAAACAGAAACTATTACAAGAGAAACAACAAAAGCAAGAAAAGATGCACCAAAAACAGAAGTCAAAAAAGAAATAATATCACAAAATGGAGCACTTGGAGTTGTTGGAATTATTCAAATGACAGTTATTCCAGGCCTTAAAGGAAATCAAACATTAAATAACGTACTTGAAACAATTCAAACTGATATTAGTTCATTGGAGTTAAGAAGAGAAAATTTAAATAATGAAAACTCTAACGTGGATACTGAAAATAATACCACTGAAGAAATTGAGTCAAATACAAATATTCGTGAAGAGTTAGAATCACAAATAGAACAGAAAAAGAAATTGTATGATGATTTAACACAACTTATGAGCAAATATGGTGTAGATGGAAGTAAATTATTAACTTCACTAAAGGAAGAAATAATTTCAGGAAGATATAAATTAGAACATCAATTATTAAATGTAAAAGCAGTTATTGAAGAGACAACAGTTGATTCTATAATAGAAAGTGAAATTGCAATAAAAGAGTTATTAAAAAAATACAATTTAACAAATGCAGATGAAACGACATTAAATAAAGTTAAAACAGAAATAATGTATAAGATCTTAGAAGTTGCAAATAAGAACAATATAAGTGTAGAAAATATATTAAATAAAATAAACATTGATGAATTTATTTCAAAACAAGTGCCAATAAAGGTCAGAGAAAATTTAAAAACAAGCTTTGAAGAAAGAATGAATTCAGAAACAAAAGTAACTCTAGCAAAAGCAATTAACTATATAGGAGAATTAACAATAGAAGAAGTAGATTGGTTAATTGAAAATAGAGAAGCATTGCAATTAACAGGAGAATCAGGGAAATTTGTAAAAACAGCAATGCAAATATATCAACAAGGATTAGCAGCAGCAGCGACAAAGTATTCAGAGTTCTATCAAAACTTCAGAGATCATGGATTCAAACATGCATTAGAAGTTACAAAGTATGCAATGGAATTGGCACAAGAATTAAATCTATCAGAAGCAGAAATAGAGATAGTTTCATATGCAGCATTAGCACATGATTTTGGAATGCAAGGCGGAAAAGTTTATATTGATGAAAGCTTGCTTGAAAAATTTGCAAAAAGTTATAGAAAGCATAAAGGCGAGAAAGAAAGTACTAATGAACCAGCATACAAGGAAATGTTCAGAAAAGATTTGCTAAAAGAAAGCAGAGTTTGGGATATTGATGGATTACAAACATATTTAAAGGAAACATATGGAGAATTTATTAGTAACAAAGATTTTATAATGAATGTTGCAAGATCAAGTCACCCATTAAATTCAGCGTTAGATATATTGGCAAACAGTGAGATAGTACCAACAGAATTACAAGAAAAAATAGTAAAAGAATTTGGATTAGAAAATGCTGAAAATACAGCAGCAAGTTTAATAGCAATATTAGCGATGAGTCACAGTAAATCAACAAGTGGAATAAAGCTAATGGATCAAAGACAAATGTGGCTAAGTTGTGTAGAAAAATTAAAATTATCAGCAGAATCTAGAGGTGTAGCTGGAAACTTAAATATTGAAGTGCTAAATAAAATAATTAATGATCCAAAATTATTTGAGAAATTGCAAGATATGGCAGTTCTTATAAGAGATGGAGATGCAATGTCAAAAGTTGTATCGAAAGATGGAACATTAAAAACAATAATGCAAAACGGAGAAGAAGCCATTCTTGGAATAACAGCTGTTAGAGGTGAAAACCTATTTAATGAAGAAGGAAAATTAATTGATGCGAAAACAGAGCAATCAAGAATAAAAGAAGTAACAACAAGAGGAAGAATAGTAAATGACGGTTTTTCAAGAAGCATACATATAGGAGAATTAAATACAGAATACAGTTCAAAATACACAACAGAAAATGGCAAAAAATATGAAGCAACTGTAACAGTAAAAGATTCAAGTTTAGCACCACATTCAACAATAAGTCAAAGTATATTAGAAAGATTAGGAGAACTTAATACATATACAAATATGGATGAAAGGACATTCACAATATACTTATCTAGAGAAACAGATCTAAGAATAATCGATTTATACAATGAAGAAATAGAAACATGGAAAAGCAAAACATTAGATGCAACGAAGGCAGAATTAGAAGCACTTGGAATAAAAGAAGGAACAGAAGAATATGAAACTATAGTGAAGAAGCAAAAGAAATTTTATGAGAACATAAAAATTGAGTTTAAAGATTCTACAACGAGTGAAACAAAGATTATTGAAGAAAATTCTAATAATAGAAATAATTCTAATTCAAGTACAAGAAACGAAGGACAAATAACAACTAATGAAAATGAAACTATAATTGATTCTGCAACTGAAAGTGCAACAACAAGAATTGAAAAAGCATTAAATGATGTTTGCTATAATAATGTTAATTTAAATACAATAAAAAATTTACAAGAAGTAATAGAAGAAATACCAAAAGCAAGAAGAACACAGGTGATGGATGCAATACTTGTAAAAATGATAAAAGGAAAAGCATTAAGTCAAGAAACAAGTGATGCGATATTCAAATCAAAAATGTTTGATGGAGACTCAAATTTTGCGAAAGAATACTTACACCATGTAATAGAGGTAGGAATACCAGAACTAGGAATAAAAGGATCACAAGAATTAGCAAATAAGATAAGAAAAGTGTATGAAAAAGCAAGAGAGACAACAAAAGAGATGCCAAATCTACACTCATATTGTGATCATACAGAGGCACATGTATTGCAAGTAGCATTTGATACAGTAACAAAAGGAAAACAAATAGCAGCTTCAAAAGGACAGACATTAAGTGAGACACAAATAAAGAATTTATTTTATACAGGATTGTTCCACGATTTAGGAATGGCAAGTGGGGCAGAACTAGGAATAAGTTTAGAAACACAAATAGTAAATGCAACAAAAACTGAAACAACAACAAATTCATTAGCAGAGGTAATAAAAGGACTAAATGCAAATGTAATAAGAGAGAATCATAGTTTAAATAGCGCACTACAAGTGTTAAGAATGAGAGAGGAACTAGAGAGTTTAGGACTAAATGCAGATTTAATAGCAATGATGTGTTTTTCACATAGCAAGTCAAATTCAGGAGTAGGAAATCTATCATCAGAAGGAGACTGGTCATATTCAGTAAGCAAAATAAGAAGTGCGTTAGAAATAATGAACAAGGCAAGTGGTGAAAATATAACATTAAATCTAGAGAATATAGGAGGATATGAGACACTAGAGACAACAAATACAGATTCAGTTCAAAAAATAACTAAAGATGCAAATGGAAATAAAATAAAGACAAAGTTAAAAGTGTCAGGAATACCAAGAATAACATTTGAAGAAGGTGTACTAAACGATTTAGAAATAATGTCATTAGCAATAAGAATGGGAGATGCATATGTAACAAAAGCGAATGTAAAATTAGAAGAACCAATAAGATGGGTTGGAATAGATGGAAAGACATATTCAACAGACTTATTGGTACTAACACAAGCTGGAGTATATATGGCATATGACGCAACGCAAACAGCAATATCTACAAAATATAAACAAACCGATGATACAGAAACAAGCGTAGAGTCAGCATACATATATTTAACAAAAACAGAAGACGGAAGATATGTGCCATGGCAAGAAGGATATGGCGTAGATGCAGAAGGAAGATACACAAATGTTAAAGATTCATTAATGTATGCTGAGGATGCAAAGATAGAGATAAAAGGCGAAAAATTAACATTAACAGAGAATGGATATTGTTATAAAGCAGAAGGAGATGACAGAATATATTACAAACTAGATAAAAATGAAAATGTGGAAGAAGTAGAAACAATATCAAAAGAAAAAATCCAAGAAGCAGAAGAAAAGTATGGAAAAACGTTGCGAACAAGTACTGGAAAATTTCTAGTAGGAGAAAGTAATGTTTCATATAATGTGGATGTAAGAGGAAATGTATTAGTATCAACATATAAAATAGGAGATATAGAAATATTCCAAAGTAATACAATCTCAAAAGGAATTTTAGAAAGAATTGGAGAAATAGCAACATCAAGAAATGTAAATCATGAAGTAAATGTAGAATTTAAGGAAGAACAATTCATGAATAACTTCATGCAAATAGGAGATAAATACATTGGAATAACTCCAGCAGCGCAAAAATATATTAAAGACATGAAAAAAATCAAAGTAAAATATAATAATATAAAATTCACTATAAATGGTATATTAATAACAAAATTTATAGTTAATTAAAATCAAGCATGATATAATAAAATTGAAATTGTAAGTTTAAAAGGAGAAGTGAGAATATTGAATCGAGTGCAAGTACGTGAAAATCAAAATAATGAAAATGTTGTTTATAGATATGAACTAGATACAGTAGTATCTTATGATGATTTAGAATATATTATAGCTAGTTTACCTGAAGAATATAAATATTCATTTTCATTAATGAGTGATGAAGAAATGGAATCATTTATATACGTTTTCGGAAGTAAAAATGAAATACTAAACTTCTATCAAAATCACCCGGAATTGTATGAAACAGAAACACTTTGCATTGAAGAAGAGTTTGCTGATAAATCTATAGGATATAGATTTGATCTAAATACTCATGATTGTGAAATATCTATGCCACTTGGTACGCCGGAATATACTGAAACATTAGAGTTAATAGAAAAATCTGTTATGGAAAATAAAAAAAAATTGATATAATAAAAATAGAAAATGCACAATAAAATGCATTTTCTATATTATATCTAATTAAGCTTAGATTGTAAAAAAATATATAAAGTAAGAAAATAATGTTATTGCAAATTTGTTTAATGAGTAAATATGTTGTTTTAAATTATCTTATGGTATAATTAGTAAGGAGGAAATGTTAATGATAAATAAAGTAAGAGTAAGACATGATTCAGATGGATACACCTTTATATACAGTGTGGACAATGAGAAAAATTTTACAGATGCATTAAGACAATGCAAAAGTTCAATTAAAAAAATAATAATCGAAGAAGATGCCGATGTAGGTCTTGCATCATATGGAGGAAGCTACACTTTTGACCAACTTGATGAAATGTATGATTTAGATTATCTTGAGTTTGATTCAATGTATGTTTTTTTTGAAAATGATGATACTTGGTTTAAATATCGTGGATTCAAGCACGAATTAAGTGTAATAACTATGGATCCAAATTTTGATTTCGAAACTTTTATAGCTGAAAAAAAAAGCACATTGATTAGGTAACATAATAAAAATAATCATGATGGAATCTTTAATCTTTATACATATAATGAAGAAACTGAGTTATATATGTGTGGATATAAGATAAGCTTTATTAAGACTTTTCATTCAATTGAGAACTTTAGTGTTTGCATAGAAGATAATAATACTAAATTAGTTTATAGTGGTGACATAGGATACTATAATATCAATGAGTATAGTAAATTTTGTGAAAATGCTGATATGTTTATATGTGAAAGTACATTCTTAAGTACGGATTCAAATAAGAGTAAATATCATTTAGACGCAAAAGAAGCAGCAACAATTGCAAAAACTTCAAATGTTAAAAAATTATTACTTACTCACACTTGGCCAGAGTATGAAAAGGATTTATATTTAAAAGAAGCAAGTACTATATATGACAAAGTGTACATGGCACATGAAAATGATGTATATGTAATAGAAAATGCACAATAAAATGCATTTTCTTTTTCTTTATGTTATAATAATTTACAGGTGATAAAAATGTTTGAAAACTTAAGTGAAAGACTTCAAAAAGTAGTTAGTAACATTAAATCAAAAGGTGTAATTAATGAAGATAATATTAGTGAAATAGTTCGTGAAATTAGACTTTGTTTATTAGAAGCAGATGTTAATGTTAAAATAGTAAAAGAATTTATAGATAATGTAAAAGAAAAAGCTCTTGGTGAAGAAGTAAGAAAAAGTATTAAACCAGGAGATATGTTTGTAAAAATATTAAAAGATGAATTAGTTGATTTATTAGGTGGAGATGCAAGTCCACTTGAAGTAAGTAAAAATCCTACTATAGTTATGGTAGTTGGACTTCAAGGTGGTGGTAAAACTACTACTATAGGTAAAATAGGTAATATGGTTCGTAAAAAACATCATAAAAAACCTATGTTTATTGCATGTGATGTTTATCGTCCAGCAGCAATTGATCAATTAAAAAGTATTGGTAAACAACTAAATATTGAAGTTTATGAAGAAGGAAAAGGAAATCCTGTAGAAATAGCTAAAAATGGTATAGAATATGCTAAGAGTAAAGGATATGATTATATCTTAATAGATACAGCAGGTCGTTTACAAATAGATGAAGCATTAATGGATGAATTAGTAAGAATAGAAGAAACTGTTAAACCACATGAAGAACTATTAGTTATTGATGCAATGATGGGACAAGATGCTATTAATGTAATTACTGGATTTAATGATAAACTTAAATTAACTGGTTGTGTTCTTACAAAAATGGATGGAGATACTAAAGGTGGAGTTGCTTTATCTTTAAGACATTTAACTAATATTCCAATTAAATTAATTGGTGATTCCGAAAAATTAGATGGTTTAAGTGAATTTTATCCTGAAAGAATCGCAGATAGAATTCTTGGAATGGGGGATTTACTATCGATAATTGAAAAAACAGAAGCTGAACTTAATAATGAAGAAATGATGAGTACAGCTAAAAGAATGCAAAAAGGAAAATTTGATTTAGAAGATTTCTTAACTACAACAAAACAAATTAAGAAATTAGGCCCACTAGAAAACATTCTTAAACTTCTACCAGGAGCATCAAAAATGGGATTAAACAAAGTAGAAGTTGATCCTAAACTAATGGCTCGTACAGAAGCAATTGTTTTATCAATGACACCAGAAGAAAGACGTAATCCAGATATGATAAAAGCAAGCAGAAAACAAAGAATAGCTAAAGGATGTGGTCAAAAAGTAGAAGACGTTAATAGATTATTAACTCAATTTGAACAAATGAAGAAAATGATGAAACAAATGAATAGTGGAAAATTCGGAAATTTTAAATTTTAAGATTAGTTTATCTAATCTTTTAATTTACTAAAAAATTCTTATATGTTATACTTAACATGAGAGTAGGATGTTGATAAAATGAAAAAAATGTGGAAATTAATTTTAATCTTTATAGGGATAATATTTCTTATTGAAATAACGGAAATGGATTCTGCTATAAAAGGTACATGGAAAAGTAAATATTTTACTATTTTATCAAATCCAGATAATAAAGAATTCATGGATGAACTAGACGAATATGCTAAATCAGAAAAGATTAAATTAATGGTTGAATATAAAGATGATTTAGAAGCAATAGATGAATTAAAAGAAAATGGTAGAGTATATGATGCTGTTTGGATGAGTAATTCAACATGGTTATATATGTTAAATGGAGTTACTATTTCAAATTCTAAATCAGTAAGTATTAATCCAATAGTTTTTGGCATTAAAAAAAGTAAAGCTGAATCATTAGGTTTCGTTGATAAGGATGTATATAATAAAGATATTGTAAATGCAATAAAATCTAAAAAGTTAAATTATGTTATGTCATCTGTAACAAAAACTAATACTGGTTTAACAGCATACTTAGGATTTTTAAATGCTTTAGCGGGTTCACCAGAAACACTTACAACTCAAATGCTTGAAAATAACACTCTAAAAAATAATTTAAAATCTTTATTTTCTGGAGTATCAAGAGTTTCAGGAACAGATGCATTTTTAGAAAATATGTTCTTAAATAGTGATGAATATGAAGCAGTAATAGCTACAGAATCATCATTAATAAGTATAAATAAAAGATTAACTCAAGAAGGAAAAGAACCTTTATACTTAATATATCCAGTAGATGGAGTATCAATAAATGATTCACCATTCGCATATGTTGATAATAAACAAGAAAAATTAGATTATTTCTTAAAATTACAAAGCTTTTTACTAAGTAATGAAAGTCAAGAATTAATGGAAAAACTTGGTAAAAGAACTTGGTATGGTGGTATAAAAGAAAATGCAGACCCAGCTTCATTTAAAAAAGAATGGGGAATAGATACAAGTAAATATTTAAATTCACTTAAATATCCTTCAAAAGTTGTAATGGATAAAGCATTAAATCTTTATGTAGAAGAATTTAGGAAACCATCAGTAACAGCATTCTGTTTAGATTATTCTGGTAGTATGTATGGAGATGGAGCAAAAGAATTAACTGAAGCAATGAATTTCATATTAAATTATGATGAAGCATCTAAAGAAAAAATACAATTTTCAAGTAACGATAAAATATATGTTTTACCATTTAGTGATTACACTCAAAATGTATGGAAAACTGATAATGGTAAAGATACAAATGATTTAATAAATAATATATCAAGATTATCACCATATGGTGGAACTAATATTTATGATTGTTCAATACAAGCATTAAAAGTTTTATATAATTATAGTGATGATTATACAAAAACAGTTATATTAATGACAGATGGACATTCAAATGTTGGAACATATAGTGATCTTAGAGAATATTATGTGACAGATAATAAGATACCAATTTACAGCATTATGTTTGGAAATGCTCAAAGTGCAGAACTACAAGAAATTGCTAGATTATCAAACGCAAAAGTATTTGATGGAAGAAGTAACTTACTATCAGCATTTAAAGAAGTAAGGAGCTACAACTAATGATTAATATTCAAAAACGATATATTTATTCAGCATTTCTATCAGGTCTATCATTTATAATATTTTATTTAGTATTAGATTTCTATTTCCTTGTAGCATTATTATTTGCAATAGGTGTTTATATAGCTGGAGTATTCTTGTTTAAAAGTAAAGATATTAGAATGTATGATGCAAGCGCATTAGCAAGATATCAATTTGAAATGTCTAAATTAAATGATTACAAAGAAAAAATAAATGATAAAACTATAAAAGATAGACTTGGTAAAATAGTTAATGTATCACAAAAAATAACTGAACATTTAAATACAAAACCAACAAATGCCACTAAAATATATAACTTCTTAGATTATTATTTACCTTTCACAAATAAAATAGTTATTAAATATATAAATGCAGAAAGTAAAAAAGAAAAAACATTTGTTGAAAATCAATTGATATTAAAAATGTCAGTTTATATAAAAGAAGTTACAGAAGAATTTGAAAGACTT
This sequence comes from uncultured Mycoplasmatota bacterium, assembly GCA_900556025.1. The sequence goes on along the minus strand of USNG01000015.1, from coordinate 4,339 downwards.
TTAGGAGAAATAATAAAATCTAAAGATAAAGCATTTAACTTTGAAATGAAGATTTTTGAAAAGTCTTTAGATTTGGATTTTGATGAAAAGAAGGAAGTGAAGAAAAAATGAAAAAAGAGAAATTAATATCAATTATTATTGGTTCTGTTATTTTATTAGCAATTATAATAATAGCAGTTCTAGTAAAGAATAAAGATGGAATTTCAAAAAATGTAACTGAACTATATGGAGCAGTAGGTGGAGGTAAAGAAGATTTACTTGCTGATGAAGAAATTAATAAAGTATTTGAAGATGATTACAGATTCAAATTTGTTCAAGATGTATGGAGTAATGGTAAAACTGTTAAAGTTGATGTAAGAAGAGAAGATGGAACTATGTATGATGTAATATTCTTCTCAGATGAAAGATATTATAATGAATATAAAACTCCAGCTGAAGGAACTGAAGCAACAAGATATACTGTATTAGATGGTGGATTAATTTTAAATACACCAATTGTAATGTATAGTTGGAAACCAGTAGTTAATGCATTAATGAAAGAAAATATTGTTACTAAAAAAGATAATGTTTATTATATTACTGATATGAATAAACTAATTAATTATATTTTAGAAAGTAAAAAATGGAGTGATTTAGGACTAGACATTTATGGTTCAATAAATATTGGTTCTGTTGATCCAGTATCATCAAGTCCAGGTGCTACATATTATGGATTATTATTATCTATAATGGCAGGAGGAGATGTCAACGAAACTAATATTGAAGAATCTCTTCCAAAATTAAAAAAATTCTATGATAAATCAGGATATATGAATAATACTCCAGCAGATTTATTCTCAAAATTCTTAAAGACTGGAATGGGTTCACTTCCAATAATTGTAGATTATGAAAAGAGTATAATTGATTTTTCAAATTCTAATGTAGATGGATGGAATAAAGTAAAAGATGATGTTGTTATTTTATATCCAACTCCAACAATATGGAACTCTCACTGCATCGCAGCTTTAACTGAAGAAGGAAAAGAATTAATTAAAGCTTTTGATGATAAAGTAGTAAGTCAAAGAGCCTGGGAAAAATATGGATTTAGAGTTGGAACAACTGGTGGTAACTATGATGTTAGTAAAATTAATATAAGTGGAATTCCACAAAACATTACAAGTGTCACACCAGGATTAAAAATGAATATCTATGAAAGATTAATGGACTACTTAAAAAATAATTAATAAATTAGCAAAAAAGATATTTTAAAAATATCTTTTTTTGTTTGTCTTTTTTGTTTTTTATAGCATAAGATTTAAAGAAAACATTTTTTTAAGTTATTTTATTGACAAAAAAATTAAAATTATGTAGTATATATAACTACAAAAGAGATAATGTTTTCTCATATGTAATATTTTTAATAATTTTTCTATGGGGGATTTATGGAAAATAAAGATTTAAAGAAAATAAAACGTAGGGAACTTTTAGAATTAATGCTTGAGCAAGCTAAAAGAATAGAAGAATTAGAACAAGAACTAAAAAGTGCTTACGAAGAGTTAGAGTCTAAAAGAATAAAAATTAAAGAAAGTGGTTCTATTGCTGAAGCATCTTTAAGATTAAATGAAGTATTTGAAAGTGCTCAAAAATCAGTAGATCAATACTATGAAAATTTCAAAGAAAACTGTCGGAAAATGGAAATATCTTTGAAAAGAGAAACTACGTTACAAAGAAATAAAATTATTAAAGAAACTGTAGAAAAGTTAAAGAAAAAAGAAATAGAATTAGAAGAAAAATATAAAAAGAAAGAAGAAGCTTTATTAAAATCAACTACTAAATCAAATACTAAGATAACAAAATCGGTAGGTAAAAATCTTTCAAAAACTAAAAAGAACACTAGTAAAACTAAAAGGAAAAAATAATGTATAGTTTAAAAAATATATTAAATAGATTAAAAGTAAAAAAAAGATGTTCTAAAAAGGAAAAATTAACTTATAAAGATTTAACAGTTGAAAACTTAAAAAAAGAATTACATAGAGAGAATTATAAACATAGTTTTTCAAGACTACTTAGAAGTACTATATACGTTCTAATAATAATAGTAGCAGTAGCATCAGTAGGAACAACATTATTTATGCCAGTTATAGAAATTACTGATTCAAGCATGAAACCATTAATAGATGATGGTGACATAGTTTTAACAATTAAAAGTAATAACTTTAAAACTGGTGATGTAGTTGCATTCTACTACGGAAATAAAATTTTGGTAAAAAGAGTAATCGGGGTACAAGGTGATTTTGTTAATATAGATAAAGATGGAATTGTTTATGTTAATGGTGTGGAACTAAAAGAAGATTATACAAAAGAATTATTAAAGGGTAAAAGCGATATTGAATATCCAGTGCAAGTAAGTGATAATAGTATATTTGTACTAAGTGATGAAAGAAGTATATTAACTGATTCACGTAGTGAAAATATTGGTACAATCAAAGCAGAAAATATAATTGGTAAAGTTATATTTAGGGTTTGGCCAATAAAGAAAATTAAAAAAATATAATAATGTTTTTTCAGGGGGAATATATGAAAAAGTTAAAGAAATTATTTGGCTTACTTATTGCATTTTTAATGTGCTTTAGCCCTTTTTTAAATATATTTGCAGAAGCAGATAATAATAATCAAATAGTTAAAAAAGGCGGAAGTAATATTAATGAAGAAGATGGTGTAAGTGTTAGTAAGAATATTTACCCATCAGAATTAGAAAATTATTTTGACATTATTTTAACCGTTCAAACAAAAAATAGAGCAGTAGACCCTGATTTAGCAGTAGTAATAGTTATGGATATTTCAAACACCATGACTTATAAGTTTACTGGAAATCCAGATTCTACATCTAGGTTAACAGCGGCAAAAAATGCTAGCAATAATTTCATTGATAAATTTGCTGAACATTCTCAAGATAGTAGTATTGATAGAAAGCTTGGATTTGTTGCATTTAATTCAGATTCATATGAAATATTTGACTTACAAGATTGTAATGAAAGTAATAAAGATGATTTAAAGCTTAAAATTACAAATGGAATCGATGAAAATATTGTAGATAAAAATCATAAAAAAAGATTCACTAATATTGAATCAGGCCTTAAAAGAGCTAAAGATATGTTGGATAAATCATCAGCTAGTAAAAAGTATATATTATTTTTGTCAGATGGATTTCCAACAACATATATTGAAAATGGATATGTAGGTTATGATACTTATGATTCTACTGGAGCAAGATTTAAGGATAGAGTATTAAATAAACCTTGTTCAGTTGGAACTAGTTATAGTGATGAAGCAGCAATAAGAGCAAGAATAATGGCTACAACTATTAAAAATAGTGGTATTGGAATTTATTCAGTTGGAGTAGATATTGGAGGACAAACTATTCAAAATTATATTGATCAAACAGCAAGGGAAAATTTTTCTGTTGTAGATAGAAATGAGGATGCCACATATGAAATAGGTAGTGCTAGTAGTGCTAATGCATATAAAAATTGGTTAAAAAGCAAAATTGGTTCTGGTTATTATTATGGTGTTAATGATCCTAATGCCATGACAGATGTCTTTGGATCAATATTCGAACAAATTATGATTTTATCTGAGGCTACTTGGGTTACTGAAGATCCTATGAATTCAAGCGATCAACCTAAAAATATTGAATTTATAGGTATGTATGGAGAAAATAACGTTTTAAGTGATTCAGTTACTAAAACAAACAATTATCCAAATACAGCTTCATTTGATACAACAAATGAAAAGATAAAATGGGATTTAAAGAATTCAACACCCGAAGTTAATGGTAATACATATACTTATAAATTACATTATCGTGTAAGAATTAAAAATGAATTAAGTGATTTTGAAGAGGGAACATCTTATAAAACAAATGGCGTTACAACACTTAATTATGTTGTTAAAATAAATAATAGTTCAAAAAATGGTACGATAGATTTTCCAAGACCTGAAGTTAAAGCTTATCTTGGAAAACTAGAATTTAATAAATTAACTAATTATGGAAATAAGCCACTAGAAGGAACAACATTTGAAATATATCATTCAGATGATTGTCCTTGTTTAAAAGAAAGAAAACATATGGCTGGTGATTTTAAAATGACTAGTACATCTAATTCAACTGGAAAAGTTATATTTGACAGGATACCTTCTGGTCATAAATATAAAATACATGAAGTATATACAGACGAATATCATGAAGTTGATAATACCATTAATGATGTGGAAGTTAATTATGGAGTTACTACAAGTCCTTTAAAAGATGGACAAGTAATAAATACATATAAAAAGAGAAACTTAACGATTAAGAAAT
>USNG01000014.1 GCA_900556025.1 uncultured Mycoplasmatota bacterium | reverse complement strand
AAAGATATTTTTATGTTCATCAAAAAATGATTGCTTCATAAATTTTCCTAAATCAGCAAACATTGTACCATTTGATGTATTATGACCATATATGAAAGTATTTAAAGAATTAAAATTTTTATCTGCCGTTGCATCCATATAAATAGCACCATACCCACTATATTTTTTTTCAAAAGAATGTTTTAAATAATAAGTATTATTTTGTCCTTGAACTATTGGATAGTTAATATTTGAATTTTCAATAGTTACCCATCCAACAATATCTGAGTTTATCTTTGACAATTCTTCAAAATTAATTTTATTATTGTCATCATTAGTTGTATCTTCTTTTATATCAGCAACATCAAGTATTTTTTCATGTTCTTGTTTTTGCTCTTTTCTATCTTCTTTTATTGAAAAATATTTATAAAAACAAAAAGCAGCTATTAACAATAGAATTGTTATATATAAAACTTTTATAACAGTAAATGTTTTTTTACTTTTCATTTAATTCTATTTCCTCCTCATTTTCTTCTATATTATTTTTTTCATCAAAATCTTCAATACTATCTTGAATGTATTTATCTAGTATAGATTTATTATTTGTTTCTCTATCTATTTTATAAATCATTTCATCTGTTATTTCTTTTTCATCATATATAGTATAAAAAATAAATGCTATTTCTAGTTCTCTATAATTGTTTCTATTACTATTAAAAAATTTAAGATATTCTCTTACTTTCTCTTTATTCATTGTTTTCTTCTCTCTCCTTTTCATTTTCATTTCTGTAATATTCACTTACTTTTGATTTTTCCTCTAATGATAATTCTTCTAATAATTCTCCTGTAATATGATCTACTAATAAATTATCTTTATCATATAGTTCATATTCTTTATCATCTACAACATAAACATTTGCTCTTTGATTATAATTAAACCAAGCAACATTTTCTTTAGGTATATAAATATAATAGTTGCTGTAAGGAACACGAATACAATATTTAGATTCAGAAGTTCTATTTTGGTCTATCATTTTTTCACTTATTGAAAAACTTTTTATATATCCTTTTTCAGTTTCTAAAGATAAGCCTTTTATTCTTTCTAAACTACTAGCCCTATTTTTTAAATAAGTCAAATAAGCATACTGTTTATTCGTTTCAGTCTTACTTCTATTGGCAGAAGCTAAAATATGTTTTACATCATCAAGTGAAACATCACCCAGTTCGGTTTTAATATCCATAAATGTTTTGACTTCATTACTTAATTCTATTTCAGCATTTATCATATCTTTTTGTTCCAAATAACTTTCATAATAATCAACTAATTGTAGATATAAATTGCAAAGAGGAACACGAAGTTGTAATGTCTCATTAGCAGATACTTGTTCTTCATATTCTTTTTGTTTTACTTCTATTTCCTTTTTTAATTCATTCAAATTATTTACTAAATCATCATGAGTATATATTTTATAATCATTTAAAAAATTAAGCGTATCTATTAATTTATGATAACGCTTAATCTCCATATACCTTGAGTTATAATACTTTGGATATTTAGAATTAGGTTCTAACTCTTTCATAGTTGAAAGAATAGATTTTTTAGACATTCTTATTAATATATCTTGAATATTTAATAACTCACTATTCTCATCACTTAATTTATAATCTACAAAATCAAGTAATACAGAATTTTTACTTTTATTTAAGAAAAACTTTTTTAAATTTTCTTCGCTATATTCTTCTCCTAAAATTTTCATAGTTACAAATTTTTGTTTTGCATAAGGTTTAATTCTAATATTTTTACCAGTTTTAATTAGATAACCATCTAGTGCTAAATTTTCTAAAAGTTCATCAAAAGTAAAACAATTAGTTTTTAGTTCTTCCAGTTTTTCAATTATCTGTTGTTTCCAAGATTTTTGTGCCAAAGCATATAAATATTTGCTCTTATGAAATCGACCAATTTTTGGAGCATCTTCTATAATTTTCAATCCATGACTAAGAGCAATGGAATCACTCATATCTCTAAGTCCATATAATCCTTCTATTGGGTTTGCAAGTCTATCCTCTAATTTCTTACCACTCATGTTAACAGCATTTATAACAAAATGATTATGAATGTGCGATCTATCTGTGTGGGTACTAACAACCACTTGATAATCAGGATACAATCTTTTAACAAGTTCAACACCAATTTCATGTGCTTCTTCTGGTGTTAGATTTTTCTCTTTTGGATCAAATGATTGATAACCATGATAACAAGTACGGCTGTCATTATCTTCAACTATATGGAATTTATCATTATTCATTTTCATTTCATACGCTGCAAACTCTGAAGAACAATTTACACCAGTTACCAAAATACCATCTTCAGTCTTATTTTTATTCTTTATATAATTAATGCAATCACTTCTACCTTGAACTCCATGTACAACCCATCTAGCAGTTGTTGGCATTATTTATCAGATATAATTTCTACATCATTTACATAATCATATAAAGAATTGTTTTTATTTCCTACAATATAACTCATTGCTTCGTCTTTTGATTTTTTATAAAGAGCTAAATATGAATACAAAATATTATCTATCTTTTTAAAAAGAATATAGCAATTATTTTGTAGTGCTAATTCTCTTTGAGAATCTATCATTATCGAAATGCTATTATAATTTACATAATCTAATTTAACACTTTTTGATGTATCTAATAATATAACTAAATATCCTATTTTATAGTCATTAAATGATAGAGTGCTAGGAATTACTAAACAAAATTCCTTTTTTAAAATATTATCTATATGTTTATTAGTTGTTTTATACTTTTCAACTAATCTAAACCTTTTTTGATATTTCTGTGTTGATGATGTAGATAATACTTTAATTACTGTTTTTATTAAATTATCTATCAAGTCATTCAATTTTATATTATTATTTTTTATAAGTTCTATATCTGATTTTGTTATAGTAATATTTTTAGATATTTTACTTTCTATTGTTTGAATTTTTCTTATTTCTAAAATAAGATCATTAACTATTTTACAAATCTCAGTTTTTCCTTTTACATCTTCAACATATAATTTTTCATAAATACACGCATCTCTAACATATTCGGCGAGTTTACTTCCATAACCATATTTAATTGCTTTTTCTGTTATAGTTTTTCTTTCTTCTTCATTTAGCATAATATTAATTTTTTCACGCCTTGATTTTTTCTCTGTCATAAGATTTTCTTTCAAGTTCTAACTTATAATTTTCTAATTCTTCTAAATATGCTAAACGAAAATATTTTTCATACAACCATTTAACACCATCACTTTTAATTATTACTTCATCATCAATAATTTCTTTATAATTTTTTCCTGTTCTTTTATTCATTCTACTAATTGCTGTATCAAGTGCAATTCTTGATTTATTAAATAAAGTCATCAATGATTTTATACTCATATCATCATAGATTTTATTTTTATGAGGAAGATTGTTTTTTTCTTCTAATATCTTAACTAAATTTTCAAAAAATAAAATATCAAGATCTAAATAAAATTTACTTCTATTAAAATACACTTGTTTTAACCATTCTATTCCTTCATTTGATATATATGTAGTCTTTTGATTATTACTTGCATTTCTAACATACATCCAATTTTCAAAAGGATGTCTTCTAACCATATTCTTAATTGCAATATTCATTTCTTTTTCTGATACTTCTAACTGTTTCATTACTTGCCATTTATCAAAAAATAAATTTATTTTAATCGCTCCTTTCTTAATTTTAGATTGTATCTTACAGACTATATATATATAAACTACCAAGCATGGTGTTGGCACACCCTATTGCTTGTTAGGAGATACTCCTAAGACCTGCTAAAAGTCTCCGACAGTTTAGTAGATTTTTTAAAAAATCATTTACAATATTTAAGTTTTATCATTAGATTTCAATCTCCATTTCTTGTACTATTTTATTAGCCTGAGTTTCATTTTTCACATTATCTAAGTCTTCATATTGCTTTTTATATCCACTCAGCTTTTTTAAATCTTTACTTTCAATTAAATCAACTTGATTATCATTATTGTAAACAAATAATTCATTAAACATAAAATCATAAAACTCTTTACCATACCAAAAATTGCAATCATCATAAGCAACTATATTATTAAATCTATCAATATGTAATGTAATATCATCTACTTTATGATTATGAAGAATTTTATAAATTAAGTTTAATTCTTCTAATTTTTCATTAGTTAATTCTTTATCAGAAAAATAGTCTTCATATAAACAATCAAGTCTTCTTAAAATATAATCATCAGACAAATTAGTATTAAACCAATCAATTTCTTCTATATCATTTTCCCAATAATTATGTGCTAATTTAGTACCATATTCAATAGTTGCTCCATCATTGCTATTATAATGAAGTTCTACACAATAACCATTTTCTACAACACGAGCTATCGTATAAGACACTCCGTCTTTTATATCTTTTGTTGAAGTTAATGTTTCCTCATAATCTTCAAAATAATCCTCTAGTTCTGAAATATTACCACTTTCATAGTAATATTCTATTGAATCACTTGGAATCCTTTTTATATTTTCAAGTGTAATACTATTTCTATATTTATATATTATTAAAGTTAAATCTCTTGCTATTACATACGGATCTATATTTTTGTTTCTTACTGTCTTGCAATAATCAATCAAATCTATCATTTCATCATTAGAAATATTTTCATTAATATTAGATATTCCTAAATAATATAAAAAGTCTTCTAGCATTTCATTAGAAGTCAATTTATTTTTTATATTACTAAACACATTTAGACTTTCATTCATATTCTAATTCCATCTCCTTATCCAAATCTTCATTTACTAATTCTTTGCTTTTATCTATTGAATTTTCTTCAAGATAACTAACAATTTTATCAGCATCAGATATTGCTTTTAGCAGTTCTGAAGATTTATCTTTAATAATTTTTATCCAGTTTTGAATATAACCTTTATGTTCTTCTAAATGTTTTTTATCATACTCTAATCCAAATTTTTGAATTAAAAAAGAAGAACTTATTTCTGCTCTAAGTTCCTCTTTTGCATATTCTTCAGATCCAAATTTATTTTTTATATCTCTATTAAGTCTTGATTCATGACCTGTTGAATGTGCTAATTCATGTAATTGAGTTGCATGATATGAATATTCATTTGTAAAAGATTTCTTATATGGAATTACAACTTTATCTTCTAAAGGACTATAATATGGATCACTACTATCTTCTATATACTTAACACCAATATTTTTAATTATATTATCAATAGTGTTAGATAATTTTACATCATTATATTCAATCATTTCTTTTTGTTTTGGAACGCCATCTATCAAATCACAATTAAAAACTACCGTACATCTATCTATTATCCTAAACTCTTCTTTCCTTTCAGGATTATTTTTTATAATTTGCTCATAAGCATTAAATGAATATATTTTCTTTTCTTTCACATTATATTGCGTCCAATATTCTACCCAGACACCTTTTCCTTTGGCATCTTCTTTAAACTTCCATTTGTTCTTTTTTAGCTGGTCAAATGTACACCAACGATTATCACTATAACCTCTTTTGACTGCAACATAAGACAATAATAAATTATTAGTTCCTCTATAATTTCTATTAGACACAACATTACAAGGTGATTTAATATTCCAAGTTTTATACCAAGGTATCTCTCCTTCTTCTAAACTGTTTAAATACATATTAACAAGTTCTTCTCTAGCTTTATTGTATTTACTCATATTCTAATTCCTTTTCTTCATTTTGTTTGTTTTGATGATATGTTTCAAATAAAGATTTATTGAACGAAAGAGAAATTATATCTTTTAGTGAAGAATTTTCTTTAATGGAATATAAATCTACATTATACTTTTCTAATAATTTTATAAAAACAAAAGAAGTTTCTAAATCTCTACACATCCTAGAAAAAGATGGTGTTATTATTTGCTTTACATTGCCTTCCTTTATCCTTTCTAGCATCATTTTAAAGCATGGTCTATCAGGATCTACTCCACTAAATCCTTCATCCATATATACTTCTACCTGTTCTTCATTAATGTTATATTCACCTTTTAAATAACTCATACAATACTTTTTTTGTGATTCACATGAATAAGGATTATCCTTACTCATTCCTATTCTGCAATAAATTATGAACTTTTTATTTGTTTCATTTTCTTTTTCTAATTGCTCCAAAACATTATCTATTGCATCCGTGATATTAGCAAAGTCAAGTATTACATCACTATATTCAATTTCTCCAGTATTGTTAATATACTCTAGTTCTAACCAATTATTATTAATTATTTCTAATTCATAATTTTTGTCTTTATCTTCTAATATTCTTTTTAAATGCTCATCATCTGTTATATAATGACCTAATCTTTTTAAAAATTCCCCACTATTATTTTTATCTTTAACTGTTTCTATAATGTCATCTTTACCATAAATATTTCCGTAAGCATCTATAAATACTCTTTTAGCTATTAGATTACAATTTACAATTCCATTAGCATAAATATTATATATTCCTTTATTACATTCTATTGTAGCGACTTTACCACCATGCCAAATTGAATTATTATAATTTTTCAAATTTTCAGCTAATTTGGTTACTCTCATATAATCTCCTCTCTAATACATATCATCAGTTATATCTTTTTCATCACAAGAATTATTTAAAAATTCTTTATCATAAATTTCGTTTATTTCATTTAATAATAACCCTTGAATTTTTGATAATTCTTCTTTACTAAGTACATTATATATATTTTCTTTGCTTACATCTTTTTCATCAACTATATAACCTAAAACAGCAAATCCATGCAATCTATTATCATATTTAAGATCACACACTACATCTTTTCCATTGATTATATATTTGAATGTCCTTTCAATATTTATTTCATTACTTGCCGTTGAATATTCAAACTCATATATAATATTTGGCGATACATCAACATAATTAATTTTATTATCAAAACTAGAATAATGAATATCTAAATAATCTGATATACCCAAAGATTCTACTTCTTTTTGTACATCAGCCATTTTATTCGTTAATTCATTTTCATCCATATCAAAATAATTAAGTAAATCATCAGCATAAAACCTAACTCCCACATCAAGATCAATAGAAATAACATAATCTATAAAACTTCTTAATTCATTAGATATACTTGTAATATCTATTTTGTCATGAAAATTAGATAGTAAAATTTCATCTTTAATTTCATCCTTTGATAAGTCTTTTTTATTATTTATAATAGCATAACCATCAAATAACAATTTAGATTCTTTGTTTCTTATCTTGTAATGCACGGATAAATCATTAGAAGATTTATTTTGCCAAGAACTTTCTATATCTATAATATAATCATTTAATAAGTGCTGTTGTTCCATTATAATTTCATTTAATAACTCAGTAAATTCTCCTACCTTTTTAGTAGAACAACTTCTTGTCTTAGATAAAAAATCACTTGTTTTAGTTCTCAATTCTAAATACTTTTTATTAAATGAATCTTTATTTGTTTCAAAACCATCTATCAATTTTAATAAACTATTTTCTTCATTTGCTTCATCTAGCATTAAACCTTTCCATGTACCTTTTGTATGATTTATACCATTTAAATATTTAATACCTGTACCTCCAGATGCTTTCCATTCTATTAAGTTCTTAGTATAATCATCTATTAAATAATCTGTACTTGATATTCCATCTTTTATATAACCTGACTTATTATCACCATATTTAACAAAGATTCTTTTTTCTTTTACAAGATCAGGTAAGTATTTATCTAACCATTGATTTTTTTCATTTAAAGCATATTTACTGTCATTTAAAAAGGAAGAAAGAATATAAATATCTTCTCCCTTCCATATCATTTCTTTAATATCATCTATTAATTTTTGATTAGGCTCTAAGTTATAATAATAACCTTGCTCATATAATTCATCTGTCTTTGATACTTCTTTCCACCTAGCTAAAGTTCCATCCATATCAATAAAAATTCTTCTATTCATTTATTGTTCCTTAATTTTTCCATCTAATTCTTGTTGAAGCTGATAAATCTTTTCTTGCTGTTTTTGATAATCATATAGAACTTTTAGCTGTTTATCCATATCATTAATCACATCATTTATTTTATTTCTTTTTTCTATCTCTTTTGATTTTAAACTTTCTAATTTATTTATTTTTGCTTGTAATTGTTTATTCATTTTTTCTCCTTTTCTTCTTAATAATCTAACTCTATTTCCTCCTCATTTTCTTCAATTACATTATCTTTTGGTTGAAGCATTTCAGCATGAAGTTGCTTATTATCTCTATTACTTATAAATAAATCTAAAATATCTTGATTTAAAAAATTAAATTCTTTCTTTGAATTGTTTTCTTTATCTTCTATTGCGTCATAGGTAAGTGTTAATGAAAGTCTTTCGTTCGTTCTCAAATCATTAGGTTTTATATTCATATCTAAACAAAGAAGTGCTTGATAAAAATATTTTGGATCTTGCGTTTTTAATTTTTTTAATTGATCGTATGCTATATTTAAAAATTCATTTTGCATTGCAACATCTATAAATTGTTCTTTTACCAAGCCTAATATTTTATCATAATGTGCAGCTGGTACTAATGTCGGACTGTTTGTTTCTGGATTAATATATTCATAAGTCATATCACTTATTGCCTTTGACATTTCCTTTTGTTTCATTTTACAAAAGACATCATATTGTTTTTCCAAATTATATCATCTCCATTTCTTCATTTAATTCGTTTTCTAAATCTTTATCAGCTTCTATTTCTCTATCCTCCATGTGAACTTCACAAAAATTTATAAAATCAGTTTCTAAATCACGAACTGTTTTACCAGAACTATATTCGGACTTAATATCTCCACATTCAATAGAATTTTTCTTTGTTATTGGATCATACTCAATAACAATTTTTATTTTTTTAGTTATTTTTTTACTGTTATAATTTACTATCTCTCTGCTATAATTAACTGGATCTAAATAAATATCGCCGCTATTAATTTTATCTTCAATTTCTAAACTAGCTTCTTCAAAACTTTCGCCTTTTCCCCTCAGCACTCTTTCATCATATTCTTTAATTAACAAATCATATTCTCTCATTTAGTATTCCAGCTCCATTTCATGTTCATCATTTCCTAACTCTTTTTCTTCTTGCTTTTCATACAAAGTATTTTTACCATAAGTTATCTTTGTAATATTCAAAAAATCAAATTCTTTTTTATAGCCTTGTTCTTTATGTTCTTCAAGAAATTTTTCTACACTTTCATATGATTTGTTATAACTACATTCGCTCTTATAATTTCTTTCTAATGCACATTGAAAAGTATATTTAGAAAATTTAAAAGTAAGTTCATCACCATTATAGTTAATTGTTATATTAATCATTTGAGCTTCTACATCTTTTATTGCTTTATATAATTCTTTATTTTTATATAAACTAGCATATTCATTGTTCTTATTTTCAAATATTTTTGATAGATAATTATTTTCAAACTCATTATGATTTAACATAAAACCAATTCTTTTCTTTGTTGTTTCTTCGTTTAACATTACTTTTGATTTTTCTTTAATAGTTTGTTCTGGATTATCTAAATAATCTGTATATATACTATTTGAATCTTCTAGTAAAACTTTATCATATTCATAATTAGCATCATATCTAGTTTCAGCAAAATAAGGTATTTCAATTACAGTATCTTCTGTAGTTATAAAATGTCTTTCAACATCTTCTTCTATTCTTCTAAAAAAAGATTTTTCATTATCATAAAAACTATTATGATAAAGTTGTCTTAATTCATCTTGATTATTTATTGTATAATTTTTAATATACTCATTCATATCTTTATAAATTTTTCTTTTTAAATTACAGATTTCATCAAATTTAATATCTTTATCTTTTAATACATCTCTTAAATCATAATCAGCATTATATATAACTTTATCTATTTTGTCATAAAATCCTGCAAAACTAAATGAGTCATTATTCATTTTATTTTTATATAATCTTTGACTATAAAGTATATCAAATCTATGATTGTAATTAATCTTTAAATACTTCTTATTAAAATATTCTCTTTCATCATCTATATAATCAAATGGTTCTTTTGAATCACTTAAAATAAATTTTTCTAATTCTTCTTTCATAATAATTAGTTTCTCCTTTCTATTTCTTGTACCATTTTTTCAATATCCTTCTTATTATTTTCACTTAAAATTAAATCTCTTAAAAACTCTGTTTGTCCGTCATATAAATACATAAATGGTTCTGAAAAAGGTATATATTGACTTATCAAATTTATAATTTCAATAGTTATGGTATTCTCATTCATTTGATATTTAGAACTTTCCATAGTACCACTTATTAAAAATTTACCTTTATTATCATATAAAAAATAATTAGCACAATAAGTTGATACAGATATGTGTAATATATTTTCTTCTGTACTAATTACCAATATATCTCTATTATTTTTCTTCATTATGATCACCTATTATGCAAAATTCACTTGGAATATATATACATACATATTTTTTATTTACTTTATCTTCTGACTGTGATTGTTCAGTGTTATACATTTTTTCAGAATAGTTTAAAGGTAAATAATTACTAAGTTTTAAAAGTTTAATAAAATTTACTTTTAAAATATCACAAAGGCGTATTAACAATATTAAATTATAATTAATTCTCTCACCATTTTCCCAACGGCTTAGTTCAGTATCACTCATACCCACTAATCTTGCCAAACTTCTAATACTATATTTATTTTTAAGTCTTTCATTTCTCAATACTTCACCTATTAACAAATAATTATATTTCATTTTTTCTCCTTTTCTTTTTAATAATCTAACTCTATTTCTCTATCTTTTAATTCTTTTTCAAACAATTTATTTTGATAAATACCAGATATTTCTTTTAATCTTTCAAAATCACTAATATCTGTATTTTTAATAGTTTCTTTATTTTTCTCACAACATTTAAGTAAATACTGCGTCTTCCAAAAATCTATAAATTCCTTCTCAGTTAAGTTATATTCTCTTAAATCATAATAACCTTGATATGGAATATAACAATTTTTGCTTTTGAACATATCTGGCATTTTAAAATCATTAATATATTTTTTTAAAATATTTTCAAGTTCTATATTGTATGATAAATTGTTCTGTTCTTCATTTCCCACTCTACAATAAATTAACACTTTTTTATTATCAATCAGTTTAATCATCTCCTAATTTGTTTCTAATTTCATTCCTAAATAGATACCTGTTGAATCTGTTAATGGAGTACAACGACCTGCTCTATTTAATTTTTTTAATTCACTGGCGCAAGCATCAACTACATTATTCATTGTATAACCATCAGAAAATAAAAAGTATTTTATAATCTTAGAATCATTTTTTGGCTTGTTCTCAGGCTGTTTTGTATTGTTAGTAGTATTTGTATTATTTGATGGTTTTTGTTCTTCTTTGGAGTTATTTTCTAGTGTTTCCTGTGGCTTTTCTTTTACCAATACTTTCAAAGATTTTTGAGACATATTATTTGAATTATCTAATACATAATAAATAACTTCTGCTTCTCCTATTTTAGAAGTATCTATTTCAAAATAAAGAACTTTATTTGTTATATCACCATCAACTTCATCAGTTGCTGATTCTATATAAGATTTATAATCTATTTTGTCTCCCTCATTTATTTCAATAGATTCTTTATTTAATACTAAAACAGGAGGCGTTATATCCAATTCTTCCTTTATAATCTCTCTATTATCATTTACTGGTTTATTAGATAATCTACTATAGACAAATAAACCAATCATTAAAATAAAAAGAAAAGAAATCATAATTATCAAATTTCTTTTCCTCTTATATTTTCTATACTTTTTTAATAGTTCTTCATCCGTCATTATTTTCCTCCTTCAAAAGAGTTAATATTAATACATATCATCTGTTATATCCCTATCAAATTCATTGCTTTTCTCTTGATTAATCTCTTTATTATGCTCAATCCATGATTCAATAAATTTAATATCTCTTATGCTAGTTATATCTCTATTAGATGAGTAAAAAGCTTGATTAACTTTTGTAAAATCAGAATTAACTTCTATTGTAATATAACTTTGTTCTGGGTTATCTATTTTTCTAATAAATCCTATATTGCTACTTCCATTTGCATATCTATCACAATAAGATCCTACGCAGTTATGATTATTCCTTCCTTCTTGAAATAAATCTTCAATATTTTGAGGGAATATAACTTCTAATTCATTATCTCTATATTTATATTTTTCTATAATCTTTAATCTATCTTCTATTTTTTTATTTAAAGTTATTTGTTTTTCTTTTTCTTTCTCATTGTACTTTTCTCTTTGAACTAAATTATAATTTCTTAAAACTACATCATGTTCTCTTTTTAATGAATTACTATTAGTTAGTGGTTCTATATTACATTCTAAACACATTTTTATATAATCTCTTAGTATTGTAATTGAATCATTTATAGATATTGCTTGATACATATCAACACGAGATAAATAATTCAAAAGTGTATCAAGCGTATATAATTTTTTGTTATTGTACTCAGAGTTAAGAATATTTCTTATTGCTTTTATAGTTGAAGCATCTCTAACATTCAAATTAAGAATGGTATCTAATTGATCCTTTGACAAATTATCTTTTTGAATCCATATTCTATATTCATTCCACATTCCTATATCAGAAATACCTTCTTTTTGTAATGATTGCCATGCAAATTTAGGTAACTTAGTAATTTCATTCATATTATTGCCGTTCTTAAAACTTCTTGAATATAAATCGTTAGAACTATGAAGCCAACTATTTACAATTCTTCCAAATCCTGACTTTACCATTTTTTCTATTTGAGGTGTTTCTATATATTTCATAGCATAATTTAATAAACCTATCTTTATATCACTATCTACATAACGACCTCTTTGATAATTTGGTGCATTAAGATAAGTCTTAAATTCATCTATTCCAGAATATTTATTATTTTCTTTAAATAAATTTATAACCTCATTATAGATTAAACTTCTTGAAGAAAAATCGTAAAAATAACCGTACCTTATATCTTCAAATGATTTTATATTAAATATTTCATTTCTATTATATTTCATCAAAAATTCTCCAACATTATTTATAGAATTAAAATTTCTGTCAAAAAAATTTGATAAATAATTTGTATTTACATAAAAAAACGAATTAAGTACAGGTACATAGAAAAAAATATTTTTATAAGTTCTTTGATTACTATACTTATTATCATTGTAAAACACTCCATAATAATCTTCTGTATGGGTACTTAATAATCTATCTAATTCATCTATAATTGCCTGTTGCTCTATTACTGTATATTCCGAAATATTTCTTGGCTTTTCCATTTTAATTTATCTTTTCATGAACAATAAATAATAAATCTTTTTTGGCTTCATTGCCTGATAAATCTTTTACAGAATAAGTAACAGTATATTCGCCTACTTTTGATGTATCAATAGTGTTATAAGTTACTTTATCTATCAAATCACCATCAACTTCATCAAAACAATCAACTATAAAAGACTTATAATTAATTTCATCATCTTGATATATAATAAATTTTTCTTCTTTTAATAATAAGTACGGTGGTGTTATATCCTTTTTTTCACTATTGACTACCTCATCATTATTACCTTTTTTATTACTAGATGGAATTAGATATTTTACAAAACAAGATAATACTGCTAAACCTATTACAACACCAAATGCTATTTTTTTATTTTTCATATTCTCTCCTTTTAATCTAAATAAAC
Source organism: uncultured Mycoplasmatota bacterium (assembly GCA_900556025.1). Next base: position 21,585 of record USNG01000014.1, on the reverse strand, counting down.
AAAACCTACTATATAATATCCACTTGCCATACGGCTCTTTTTAAATTCAGTAAAAGAATTATATGTTCTATCTTTGACAAGTTCGTTAGCATGATTATTAGCATATTCAACCTGATTACAATCATCTTTACCATAACAAGCATTGCCCACATTTCCTTCACTAATCTTTATTGTTTTACCATCATAGCTTTCAACATAAGCAACATGACCAAACTTACTTCCTGCCATAACTACTATTGAATTTACTCTTGGAGCATTACCAGTATTTAATCCCATTGCAATAGCTTTTGTAGTCCATGTTTGAGCGTTTCCAGTTGGTGTTTTAACATTCATACTTTCTAATGCTCTACCCAAACTATACCAAGTACATTGTCCTTTATAACCACTTGTTGCTAATGAGTTTTTCAAATAGAAATTGCTATTTAAGTTTCTTGTTGTAGTATTACTACCAAATTTAATTCCATGGTCTTTGTATTTTTTATCAAATTCATCATATAAATCATCCGAAGCATATAACATATTAATAAGCTCTATTTGAGAAGCATTTAATTCTTTTTGACCTAATATTTGCGTACCTTTACTTTGCATATATTCATTTACAGAAATGAAATTATTATTTATCCATTCTAAATATTCTTCTAAAATAGGATTTACTATAACCATAACTTTAATCGTTTTCTCTGTCTTTAATTCATCTTTACCAGTTGATACCTTTTGATCTATAATGTAATGTTTTTCAAAAAGTTCTGCGTCTTTAAATTTTTGCAATAACTTTTGTTCTGACAAATCAAAAGATGAATCTTCACCCAGTCCTTGAATTAAAGAAAAAACACTACGCCAATCTACCATTCCATAGCTTCCTCTAACTCCAATAGAAATTGAATCAGGATTTTGTTTTAAAAAGTCATCAACTTCTTTATCATATTCTTTTTGTATATTAGTCATATAAGTCTGATAAGAATTTTTACCTTCACTACTACTTGAAAATATACTACAACTACCAAATATAATTATAAATGCAAATAAAACAGGTATAATTATTTCTGCGTATGAAACAATAAATGTTAATATCACCTTGATACTTTTTTTCATTACTTCCTTTAATGCCATCTTTAATTTATTAGTTAAAGGTGATGTTATTTTCTTAATTCCTTTTTTTATTGGTTTTTTAACATTTTTCATAACTTTTTTAGAAGCATTTTGTTCTAATCTTTTGACTGATGTTTTTAGATATTCTGTACCAGTACCATCACTAGAAATTGCTTTAGTTAAATCACTTGATGCTTTAGTTAGTCCTCTTTTTGTTTTTTCTACCTTCTTGCCAATCTTACTAACTGTTGTTACACTTTTAGAAAATTTCCCTTGATTATCATTAAAGCCGATTTTATTTGATATATTTGTCTTTAATTTACTTGTTTTCTTTACACTATTTTCTTTATCATTTGATTCGGCTTTTTCATTATTTATATTTGTTTTTATTTTAGAGTTATTATTAAGATTATTATCATAATTATTATCTTGATTTACATCACTATCATTTTCATTAGTCTTTAATCTTGACTCATACTCTGGTTCTTGATTATCTAAATTTTCATTAATTTCTTCTGCTTTTTTATCTTCCTCCAACTCATTAAGATATTCTTTTAAGTTAGATAACCCTTTAGCAGATTTATCAGTTAAATCATAGATTTTTTCCTTTGCTCTTGTTCTTAAAACTTTTTCTCTTTCAATACTTTTTGAAACATCTTTATTATTCTTATTTTCCATACTATCTTGCCTGTTGTAAGTTATCAGTATTATTTATTCTATATATTTCATAATCTTTTGGAATTTTGTTTGTAAAAGGAATAACATTTGATCCATACACTAAAAGACCTTGTCCTGTTGGAGCATCTCCTTCTACATATTCTGATTCTTCTTTACTAATACCAAAGATACTGCATATATGAGGTAGATCAAGAGATTTTTGTTTTAAGATTACTGCAAACTCTGAATTAGAAAGTATTTTTCTTCCTTGTTCATTTTCTAAAACATCAGCAATATTTTGAGTAATAACTGTATTTATTGCATAAAATTTTCTACCTACTTTATAAAATTTTGCAATATACTGTGCTGAGTATGGATTACCAAGTAAAATGTGCATTTCATCAATAAAAATCCATGTATATTTTTGTTTCTTCTTATTGGATGCTAATCTATTTTGTAAGTGATCTAGCAATACTAAATACCCTGTTGATTGCAAACTAGAAGATAATTCGCTTATATCAAAACAAACTAATCTATTTTTAATATCAATATTAGTATCTTTTGAAAAAATATCTAATGAACCTGAAACATATCTTTCAATTATAAGTGCTAAATCTTTTGCTTCTTGTTCTGGTTGTGATTTTAATGAATTATAAAAAATTGGAAGTGTTGGTAATTTAGACTTATCTTGAAAATGACTTCTTTCATATTCTTCAAATATCAATTTACAACATCTATCTATAATTGTTTTTTGTCCTCCAGATAGTCCATTAGCTCCTACTATGCTTTCTAAAAATGCAATTATATATTCTACTTTGGATTTTAAAGGATCATTTTTTCCTGATTCTTCAAGACCATAATTTAAGTCTAAATCAAAAGGATTTATATGAGTATTAGAATTGGTAGATATAATTATTTTTTGACCGTTAAATGCCTCTAATAAACTTGCATATTCGTTTTGAGGATCTATTATACAAACATCATCTTCTGGATACCTAATCATTATTTGCTCAATAATTGTTTTAATATTAAATGATTTACCTGCTCCACTTGTTGCAAGTACGCATCCATTTCCATTTATAAGTTTTTTTCTATCACAGAATATAGCATTTTTACTTACTAAATTAGTACCATAAAATAATGACTTAGGATGTAATAAATCTTTACTATTAAATGGAACATTTACAGCAGTTGCTTCGCTAGTTAAAGTTCTTTGAAGTTGAATAGAATTATGTCCTAACGGAAGTGTATGTTGTAGTCCTTCTAATTGTTGCCAAAGAAGTGGCTTCATTTCAACAAGCATTTCTGAAGCAACTTCATGTACTCTTACTGTTTGATCTTCTAGTTCTTCAAATGATGATGCACTAATACAAACTAAAAAATTATTTTGAAATATTTTTTGATTGTTCTTTTGTAAATCATATTGTAACTGCTCAGCATTTGATATTTTTGTTTCCAATTTTTTGTCTTTAACATAATTATAATCTAAGTTACTTCTACCAGCTCTTTTGATTTTTTCTAATCTTTCGGTTTCCATAGCCGATAAACTCCTATCAACTTGCTTAATCATTTTAGCCGAATTGGTAGGAGTTATATTTAAAGTAGTCATTAAATTTATGTTTTCTAATGTTGTTATTTTATTATAGAATCTAGGTGTCAAACTTTTAGGTAATTTACTAACATATAAAATACGCAAGAACTTACTATCTTCTATTTCTATATAATCAGATTCATTCATTAAAATCTTTTTAGGTGCTAACACATCAAATAAGGTTAATTTATTATCTTCAGCATATTTCATAATATTATCTATTTCTCTATCTTCTAATGTAGTAGTATTCAAATAATTATAGATAAATGATAATCTTTCTTTAACTGAAACAACATTAACTTTACTTTTTAATTCTTTAAATTTTTGTTCTGTTTTTATACAAATATTTAAAAATAAAGAATTTGCTTCTATAAAGCTTTTTGCTTTTAAAGATATTACTACAAATCTCTTTGTCTGAAGTGTTTCTTCATTAGTACCTAAAGCATTTATTATTAATGTATTAAGTTCATCAATGATTTTCTTTTCTATTTCACTTATTTGTCCTTTATTATCAAATATAAATTGTTCTTTATATCTTTCAGTTTTAATTGGTGAACCAGCATTAACAACTTCTATATGTGTGTCTTCTCTAAATGAATGTAAAAATTCAAGCCATTTAAAAAAGATGCTCTCTGCATCTTCATCATTAGATTTTGCAAAAGATATATCAGTATATTCCATACATATAGAATATTCATCATCAGTAATTTTGAAAATTCCTGTCTTATTATCTATATCTTTAAATAAATATTTGATAACATCTTGCGTTGTTTTTGGAGTATATACTTTTTGAAGTATCGGTTTCCTTGTTTTACTACTCTTTCTTTGCTTCTTGATTTTCTTCAATATTATTCTCCTTTCCACCAATTTGATTTGCAATTTTAAGTAGAATCTTTGCTTCTTCTTCATTTAGTGTAAAACTATTATTTAATATATTTTTATTACCATACTTCTTTTTAGCACGAGCAAGTTCTCTTTGTTTCTTTCTTTCTTTTTTTAGTTCTTTTACTCTAATTTTATCTTCACGCCTTAGCCTTATACTTTCCTTTTGAGCTTTCTTAGAAATATGTTTCTTTGATTTTTTTAATGCTAATTCTTCATCAGTAATATAAGTTATTGGTTTAGCAAAATTTATATAATTTCTTATCCAATAAAATATTATTTTTTCAGCATTAAGTCCTTGTATAGGAATAAATCCAAAAAAAGCAATGGGAACAGCAACTATTATTACAAGCCACCCAGTTATATCACTTCCAAGTTTAGGACTTAAAAATAAATATAACGGTACAGTGGTAATTAATATTAAAATTGCAAAAATCCATTGTCTTAATGTAAAATTATAAAACTTTTCTTTGTAATCTTTAATTTCATCATGTATTCGTGGTTCTATTCTATCCATTATCTTACCCTCCAGTCCATTTCTCAGCCATGTTGCTTGTTAGTGATATTAATGCCATTAAGAATCCATTAAGGAACATAATTGCAATCATTGTACTAATAGATCCAGCATCAGTTAATGTACTTAGTGCTAATGAATATATTCCACTTGCAACAACTATCATTGATGCCTCTATTCCAAGTGCTATAGTTGACATAAAAAATCTTTTACATACAGATTGTCCGTCTTCCCATGCCCCTATTGCTATTGGTATTGGTGAAAATGCAAAACTCAATATTAGTTTTCCTATTCTTAAAAATATTTGAACTAATATTCCAACAAGAGTTCCCATGAAAGGAATATATAAAATAAGTATTATAATTCCCATAAATCCTCTTTCTATAAAGTTACCTGCATTTCTAACCAAGTCTCCCATTTGAGTTGCCAATTCTGGAATAGATGAAGTATTACCAAGTGATGATGTAACTTTTGTTAATAAATCATTTGATATATTCATTATTGCAGACATAAGTTCAAATGAATTTTCTAATAGCATTTTAAATATTAAAAATCTAATACATATAAAGACAACTCGTTCCCAAGATAATCTTTCAAAATCCATTACTTTTTTTGTTAAATCAATTAAAAAGAACAATGTTAATAAAGAAAGTCCTATTGGTACTATAACAGAATGAAGTGTAGAAGCCAAAGTCCAAATACTTGTTCCTGTTATAGTATTCCAATTACACAGTCTTCTAATTGTTCCCACAAAATTTCCAAAATCAATTTTAAAGCCAAGGACAGTGAATGTAATTTGAAATATCTTCTCAATTAAAGATTCCATTCATTTCCTCCTTCTTTGATTTATAGACCGAACAAACTCTTTGACATACTTATCGCCATTACCATACCACCAGCCATTAAAGTCATTAAAGCACGAGATTTACCTTCAGCATCTTCTCTTTGCCAACTTAACGCAAACATAACACCACCTACCAAAGCTACTACTCCACCAATTTTAAATAACCAATCACATACAAAATTGATGAAAGCATCAATACTGCTAGTATTACTTCCTGCTGCATAAACAGGCGTAGTACCTAAAATCAAACTAATTAAAACGATATTACTTAAACTAACTAACTTTTTTGTACAACTTAAAACCTTATATTTTAAGTTTTTTATCATTTTTTCTCCTTTTCTTTTTAGTTTTTAATCAAGTAAAATATCTGTTAATGTTTTACTATTAGATAAAACAACATCCTCCTTCATTTTAGATAATTCATAATCGCTTATATCACGCATTTTAAATTTAGGTTCAACTTTTGCAAATGAAAGTCCTAGATAATTTAACATTTTTTGTCTATTAATGCTCTCTTTACTAAGTTTTCTTTGAAGTGCATGATCATATAAATTATGAATAGTTTTTTCTTTCATCCAAGGCTCAAAAAGTTCATTATATCTAGGATGGTCTTTTATTTGATATAACTCAGAAGTAAAAGGTTTTAATCCTGATACCAATAATATACAAGTACCTGATTTCATCCTTGATATTTCATCAACATTTGCAAGTTCTCTACCTACAACATCCCATGTCGTTGATGATGAACCTTGCCTTGAAAATGTTCTTCCTGATGACTTTTTATACCAAGTCTTCTTTCCTACCATCAAACTAGTCCATTCTAGCGTTTCCTTAGATCTTGAACCTAAGAATAAAAAATAGTCAACGCAATCAAGTGCCGTTTCCCAACTGTCTTTATAAGCCTTCTTTAACTGAGACAATGATTGAAGTCCTATAGTTATTCCAACATTAAGTCCACGGACATAGGCGAGCATCTCAATAAACCTTGGAATAGTTCCTAGCTGACTCCATTCTTCCATAAATAATTGACATGGAGTTGCAAGTGATCCATTATTTTTACTAGCGTTATAATCTATAATTGAAAATATCTGAGTATATACAATATTTGCTAGAAAATTAAAAGTTGAATTGTTAGGGCTAGTTATTATAAATATAGCAATTCTACCCTCATCACCTTTTTTACCAATTCTATTAAGTTCTAGTGTATCATCTACTGTCATTTTCTCTAATTCAGCAATATTAAATGGTGCTAAACGAGATGATGCCGTCATTATAATAGTTGACATCATTTTAGGAGATGATGCTGATACTTTAAAATGTCTCCATTGTTTAACACCAATATTATCAGGATCTTTACTTTCCCATACATCAAACATTTTTGAGAGTTTGGAATTACCATCTTTGTCTGGCTCTGCCAATCTAATAAGTTCTAGTACAGTTTTAAAGTTTTTATCCTTGTCTTCATAATTAAAAATTACATAATAAACTATTGCTTGTAAAAATACCATCTCAGCCTTTTCCCAGAAAGGATCACCTGTATTGCTTTCAATAGTTTCCGATTTTGTATTTTGCATTAATGTATTAATTAAAGTCATAACATCATCTTCAGCAATCCATGAATTATCAGCACTTAATTCTTCCTCAAGCGTTGAATTACTTGTTATATCTATTTTGGTATAATCCTTAGGTACTTTTCTAATATACATAAGTGGATTAAAGTGATCAGACTTCCATTTATCAACAAGATTTAAAACTCTTATATCATATCCACGATTTATTAAACTCATACCACAATCTCTAAGTAATTCACCTTTTGGATCAGTTATTATAAATGTTTCACCACAAGTATTTAATAAATTAACTTTAAAATAATATCTACTTTTACCAGTTCCTGGTCTTCCAACTAAACAAACATTTCTATTTCTTTTAGATATTTTCATGTTTTTAGAAAACATTTCTGTTTTTGTAAATATTTGATTATTTTCAAGTATTGGATCTCTAAATTTCTTAGCATTTTTAGGATTTTCCCAATCAGAACTACCGTAAGTATTTTCTTGCATATTTTTCTTTTGAGAAATTAAATAATTATAAATAATTGCAAACAAAAAAACACTTACAAATAGTGTTATAGATATTGTCTTTTGATTTAGTATTAATGGTGTTGATAATATATGAAGATTATCAAGTGCCAAGCTAAGATATTCTATCTTAAAATTACCACCATTTTGTTCTGTTAAAGTAGTTACTCTTAAAGTATAATAAGAAGCTATTAAAACTATAATGAAAACAATTATATAACTTGGTTTTCTATCTCTTTTAACGATCAAGTTCTTCTTCCTTTTCTTCTACTTCTTTAGGAATAGTAGTTTCTATAATGTTTTCAACATTTTTCTCAGCAAATTCATCAGCTTCTTTTAATAAATCTGCTGTTTGCGATTTTTTTTTAGCATCTTCCACCATTTCCTCAGTATCCTTCTCACGAACAATAACGGATACTGTTCCATTAGGATTATACTGTGCTATAAAATCTTTACCCTTATATCTTTCTTTAAAGATATTAAATTCTTTAAGAGTTGGCACTTCTACTTGCATAATATCATTTGAATTACTTTCGGTTTCAATACTCCTTGCACCGTTACTGCCAAACTCTTTAATTGGTCTATCACTAGGAGCATATTCTCTATACTGTTCTAGTTCACTTGAATTTATTGCTACAAGCATTTCATTATCATTTAAAACACAAGCACCATGTGAAGAAAGCTCAAATAATGCTTCTCTTATTTCACAATACTGTGCTTTTGTAATTCTTTGTAAACAATAATTTTTATTATAATCTTTTACCATGCAAGTTCCATAATCTTTACCTACATCTACTAATTGATTAGGGGTTAAATTAACATCACGAGTTACCAATGGCTCATAATCTTTTGGATCAACTATACCATCTTTATTAATATCTTCTAGTTCATTTTTAGACATCTTTTGAACTCTTAATTTTGTAATTAATTCTAGTTGTTCATTTAAAAATGCTAATCTACTTTTATTACATAATATAATAAATCTATCATCTTTATTTTTTTCATTATCTTCTTTTGATAATTTACTATATTTTTGAGTTTTATTTTTTGCTATGGTATTAATAATTGGTACTTTTTTATAAGTTTTACTTCTTTCTTTCCATTTATCTAACTTAATTTCATTCTTAGCCATTTTTTCTTGCTGATGAAGTGATTGATTCGTTCCTACTTCACCATCTGGCTGCATCTTTTTAATACCTATAATAATACCATTTGCCTTAGCATTAGCAATTATCATTTTCGCTTCTTCTTTTGTTAAAGCTGGAGAAACAGATAATTCTCTTGTTGGTCCATCTTTTTTTAATGCTCTTAAAGAAGAAGAAAAGTTTCTCTGATAAACTCTATTACCCCAAATAATTAGTCTTCTAAAAACTCTTGAAATTACTGCACTACTTTTTACTGATACTCTAACAGCTTTCTCAGTAGAATGTTCTAAATCGCTTTTAGCATTTCCATCCACTAATTATGCCACCTCTCTTTCTTTTTCTAAATCTTGTTTTGAAGTTAATTCTTTGTTAGAAAAATAAGAATTTAAGAAGTTTATAGTATCCTCCTTAGTTCTAAATACACCTTTTTGAACTAATTCATGTTTATATGGGGCAACGCTAACGCCTACTGGTTGATATATATAATTATCATTTAATTTGACTTGTATAACTTGTTCAAAACATTCATAAGTTGGTTCAATAGTAGTATAAATAAATTCTAATTTATCATTATTAGAATAAAATGTTTTACTACTATTCCCATTTAACAGTAAATTAAAATCTACATTGTTTTTTTGAATTGGAATTATTCTTTCTTTTTGGTTTAATCCATTTTTAATTTCTTCATAAGGATAATTACCGATATATTTACCATTATTAGAATAGAAAGATAATTTTTCATTTTTAGTAAATTCTAAAACAATGTTTTCATCTTCTTGAATACACTTAAAGACACTAACATCAATATATCCAGATACATCATCTAAAATTATAGGAATTTTAATAAAATTATTTTTAATTTCACAATCACTTTTTAACACTTTTATTTTTTCAATATTCTTTTTAAGCGAAGCAGGATAAAATATCTTTAAGTATTTTTCTATTTCGCCAAAGGATAATTTTTTTTGAAATTTTTTATCTTTTCCGTTAAAAGAATACAAAGATATATCTGTTCCTTTTAAGAAATTCTTTCTAGGATGAATTATTAAATAATCACTATCCAAATTCCATTTACATATTTTTTTAGATGCAAAAAGCAATGTATTTGAATCATCTACTTTGATATAGAATCCGTTATCTGTTTCTTCATATATTCTTGACTTATAGACTTTACTAACTGGATCTTTTATTGGTTCATAGTTTCCTTTAAAATCAGCTTTAATTATTTTAGATTTTTCTTTTAGTGAATTGGTTTCACTTGACTTAGTTTTATCTTCCCAATAATGCTTTAGCTCAAGACTTGATTTTTCATATTTAAAGTTACCATCTTTGTCATAAATCTTATACATACCATTACTCTCTAATTTAGTAAATAACATTTCATTGTTATAAGACCAATTACATTTACTTTTATCAATATAAAAATAATCTTTACCTTCAGTGTTTGGTATCCTTACAAAATAAGATTTTTCTGTTTCTAAATCTTTTACTAAAAGAACTTTATTTATAGAAAATATATAATCTTGTTCAAGATTTTTCTTACTTTTATCTTGCTCTTTTATAATATTTTCTTTATTTATATTCAATAAACTATCTAAGTTGTTATATAGAAGTATTGTTTTAAAATTACCAGTTTTACCTTTAAATTCTGAACTTATAAAATCTTTTTCTGTATTTTGAAATAAATTACCAAATTTAAAAAAATCCATTTTTTTAGGATTTAAGAACATTCTGTTTTGAATATTTTCTTTTAACATTTTTACAGTATTATTATCAAAATTTAAAATACCATCTAAATCACTAACATCATTAACAATATAAAGTTCTTCAACTTCTTCTAAAGCTAATCTTTCATTATCATTAAAACTATTATCAAATTGACTAATAACCTTTTTCTTTTGTTCAAAAGAAAGATTAACAGTAGCACTTCCATTGATATTTTTTATATATGTTTTATCAAATATATCTTCATATTGAAAACTATGAAGTGTTTTATACTCTGAATATTTTGTATCAAGTGCTAGTACATCTTCAAGAAGTAGTTTTGAATTAATACTTGTTTTATTATTATCAAGGTATCTTACATCATAAGCATTAAATATTTCTACTGCCATCTTATTGATGTAATCTTTATTTAATTCATAAAATGAAATCAAAGTTTTATCATTAGAAACATTTACATAATCATCTATACTTTTAATAATTAAATTATTAATTGCAAGAGTGTTTATTGTAGATAATGGATCTATTTTTTTAATAGATTCTGGTTCTATTATTTCATTTATTTTATCTTTATCAAAGTTAGTATTATTCTCTAAGTATTCAATAAATTTTGCTCTATCTAATGTATTAGAAATAATTTTTTCTTGCATAAGTTTATTAAATACTCTTGAAATATTTTCTATACTAAAATCTTTATTGTTAAAATATTTCTTATCCATTAAGAAAGTAAAACCAGATACCTTTACTGAATAGATAGATTCTCTAGTTATATTTGTTTCTGATAATTCACCTAAATCTTTATAATTTCCGAGTTTTGATATATCTAATACACTAACATCAAAATTATTATTTAACAATTCTGGTATCTTATTTAACATGGCATTTAATCCTGCATCATCATTATCAAGTGCAAGAATGATTGATGAATTGTTTTGCTTCAAAAGTTTTTGATGTTCTTCTGTAAGAGCAGTTCCCATTAAAGCAACTACATTATCTATTCCTAACTTTTTTGCACCAATAACATCCATGTATCCTTCGACCAAAAATATTTCATCATTATAAGATAAGTTTTTAGCATTTGAATAATTATACAATAATTCTTTTTTATGAAATATTGATGTTTCTGCTGTATGAAGATATTTAGGTTTTTCATCTTTTATAGTTCTTCCAGCAAAGGTTACAATATTTCCTTTTTCATCTTTTATTGGGAACATTATTCTATCATAAAATACTTCACTTCCATCACTTTTTAAGAATCCAAGTTGTTTTAAAAGATTTTTACTGATTTTAGAATCTGGACTATCCTTTACATTAAGTAATTGACCTTTTACACAAAAACCCAAATTCATTTCTTTTATATCTTCATCACTTAATCCTCTATTATGTAAATAATCAAGTGCCTCTTTATAATTTGAATGGAATAAATTATAACTAAACAATTTACTTAAATATTCATTTACATCCAGCATTTCTTTTTCTTCTGTGTTATATATCCTAGCATTAGTTTTATATTGATAATCTAATTTTTTATTTTTTAATTTTGATACATCAATATTTAGCTTAAATTTATCTACTAATTTTATTATTGCCTCATTCACTGATATATTAGTATGATTTATTTCTTTTTCATATTTTTGTACAAATGTAATTGGATTACCTCCAACACCACAAGCAAAACATTTTGCAATATTTTTCTTTTCATTTATCATCATACTAGGATTACTATCATTATGAAAGACACATTTTGCTTTTCCACGACTTATATCAATTCCATACATTTCAAGTACATCTTTAATACTTACTTGTTTTAGAACTTCATTATAAAAGTCTATGATGTTCGCCTCCTATCTTTCCATTTCAATTTCATAATTATTTGTAACATCTTTGTCTTTCATAATTTCAACCTCATATTTACTCTTATATAACATATCTGAAGCTAATGTCATTAATTTTCTCTTAATAGTATCAACTGTATTAACAATAAACCTTATTGATGTGTCATCTTCTTTATCTCTTAACTCAATATATTTTTCTATATTACTATCAGGATCATAATTAATACTATATCTTATTAAACTATAAATAATTGTTTGAACATCTCCAGATATTTCTACATCAAAATAAAATTTATTAACTTCGTCTAAATTAGTTTGTAATTGCCATCTATCTTTAGATTGTACATTAACATTCCATCCACAATCCTTAATAATAGATTTTAACTTATTCAAAGATAAAAGATTTAAGTTAATTGAATCTCTTTCTTTAAAGTATTTACCAATTTTTAATTCTTTGAATATTCTATCAATATCTGAAAATCTTGATGCACAAGAACAATTTTTCAAAAATTCTTGTTCTAATTTTCGTATATCATTATCATAATAACTAATATAACCATTAATATTATAATGAGCAATATCACCACAGGCACACATAAAGAAATCATACAATAGATTTGTCATATTAGATAAATTTCCACTTTTTTGTAGTTTTCTATATTCTCTCACAATTTTATCAAACGAATATACTGAATTACCTGAATATAGTATATTTGATTTTAATTTGTTTTTATCAATACATTCTTGAATTAGTAGTCTATCATTTGATTCAATACCAATTAAATTTAATTCATTTATAATTTTTGCTTCTTGTTCTATGACAGATAGTTTTCCAGATAATCTAATAGTTTCATTCTTTACTGTTATAGTCAAAGTTTCCATACTCATCCTCCATCCTAGAACATTCACCTGCTACAACACAAGCAGAATACAAAAATAATAATATTAAAATTATCATAATAATACTTATAATTATTAACATTATTCTCCTTTCTAGTTTTAGAAATATTTTTAATTATAAGTCAAAGAAGGAGCAAAACTAATCCTTCTTTTTCTTATTTTTAGATTTTTTTGTTTCATAAACTAATAAACTTATTACAGATAATAAAGACGCACTGCAAACCACTATATAGATTGTAGGATTATCATTAAAGTCAGTTTGAATAACTGGAAGTAAACTATCTTGATAAATAATGCTATAAGTTAAGTCTTGATCTGTTTCTACTAAATTATCATTAACAAATAATCCTTCGGCATCAAATTTTACTTTAACTACTTCACTTGATATAGCATAACCTTGAGGAGCAGTTTTTTCTTTGATATACCACGTTCCATAATGAATTGGTATTAATGCAGTACCATTTTCTATATTAGCACTATAATTTTTGACTACTTCCTTACATTCATAATCCTTACATAAATCAAAAGTGAAATCTTTACTAATTATATTTTGCATAGTTAAACTATCAACTTTATTTATTAAAATATAATTCTTAATTGCTTCATTATAAAGTGTTATATCATTTTTAATAGCAGTAACATCACTTCCTTGGTACTTAGAATTAATAGATGTTTCAGTATCATTTTCATAATAACCATCTAATGTTTTTATTTCTTTTATTTCAAAATAAATGTCATCATCATAAGAAAGTGGTAAATCTGAATTGAATTTTACTTTACCATCTTTATCTGATACGACTGTTTCAATTAATGTTCCTGCTTTTACTAATACACTTTCTCTCCTATTTTCACTTTTTAATGAACGAAGTTCAAGTCTAGGTATATATGGGCGAATTATATCTTTTTTAGCGTATAAACCAAAAATAACACCTTCTAGTGGTGTTTTATTATCTTTATCTAACTTAGTTATATCTGTTTCTATTTTTTGTCTTTGATTATTTATAGATATACTCTTAAATACTACTTCTTCATTATTATTTTCACTTGTAAGTTCAACAGTGTATCTTGTTTTATCTATTGTCATACCTTTTGGTACTTCTACTTCATAAATTACATATTTTCCAAGTGGTAAATATGCTGATTCCGAATAACCATATTCTGTTTCAAGTACATCAACTATAGTACCTTTTGAATAAATGATTTCTCCAGTATCAGGTCTTTTAATATCTTCGGCTGCTTCAATGTTTGCCTTCATACCAGATAATGGTTTATTTTCATAAATAAACTTTATATTACCAGAATCATCTTTAATAGCATCTACTAATACTTCACCTGTTTTTTCAATGCCAATGATACCCTTAATAGATTTATCATACATTGTTATTACTGTATAAGTATTACCATCATTATCAGTTTCTAGGATATTAGTATTATTAATTGAAAATTCTACACCATCCTCATTTATTAGATATGAATTAGGTTGTTTAATTTCTTCAAGTTTATATTTACCTGCTTTTATTTCTTCTGGAAGTAAAATAGTTCCGTCTTTACTTGTTGTAAATTCTTCTGTTAATTTGCCATCAATTTTTTGTTTTAAATACTCATTAGTTTCTAAGTTTTTGATTTTAAATGTTGTTGATGATGCTGAAATAATTCTTTCTGTACCAGCATCTTTCTTAACTAATTTTAGATGTGTTCTAAAAACAGAATTACTTACTACATAATTTTTTGTTTCTTGATTTTCTTTCTTTACAACAAACTCCCAACTATCTTTTAAATAATTAGTATTTATATCTCCACCAATTTGTTTAATTACAAATGTTCCATAGCTTAATTGTTTTGATGTTGCTTCACCATTTTTTGATGTAATTATATGATCATATTCTGTATTAGTGTATTCGTCTTTATGCTTATACGCTTCTTCTACACTGCCATACTTTTCAACATATTTTTTAGCAACAACAATAAATTCTGCACCTTCTTCAGGTTTTGTAATTTCACTTTTATCACCAGATATAATTACTTTATTTATTTTAAAATTACCTGTAATTATTTCTTCTTTAACAACAGATTTTGAAGTTACAATATTAGTGGATGAATTAGGAGTTATTGAAAAATCTTCTTCTTTAGGATTTAATTTATATCCATCTGATGGAGTTAATTCTTTCCAATAATAATCACCTAAATATAAATCACTAACTTCTGCTTCACCATTGGCAGTTCTAACTCTTGCTATTTCTTGACCTGCATTATAAATAATATTACCATCAGCAGGATCTAAAATATTATTTCTAGCATATAATCCATATAAAGCATCATCTAATGTTGCTTCATTTTGAGCAATAGTAGTATCTTTATCTACCTTTTTTAATTTAGCTATACCTTTTGTTCTAAGATTAGTCATACTTAAAGAAATACTTCCACTACCTGTTTGTGAATCACTTATAGTATTATTATTTGGATCTAACCAATACTTTTCATTAGATTTTACTTCAACGATTTTAAATTCATGTTTTTGAGATGCCTTTTCAATAGCTTTTTGTTGTGCTTCTACATCTGCACTTGCTCTTGCATCAGCTTCACTTTTAAAAATACCATCTTCAATCTTAGCCTTGTCTTCAGCATCTAATTGATCATAGTTTTTTACATATTTCTTAGGAGATGATTCAACTTCAAATGTTACATTAGAAGTTGCTTTAGCATAACCTGTTTCATCAGTTACAGCTGTTGCAAATTTAACATCATCACGATAAAATTCAACTTCTACACCTTTAATCGGCTTATCTGTTTCTTTATCACTTTTATAAAAAGAAACATCAACACTTTCAGTTGATGATTTTTTTGATGTTAAACTATCATACTCTGCTTCTACTTTAACAAGTCTAAACACATGAATATAATCATTACCATTTACTCTTATAGATGTACCTCTTGTTGCAATTCCTTGAGCCATTATTGCATCCCCTACACCATACTTTTCTCCATTTGCACCAAACATTGAAATATTACCATTGTACACATGAATTAATGCAACATGACCTGAACCAGTATAATTGGCTTTGTCTTCTGGTCTTTGTATTACTAAATCTCCATTTTTAAATAATGAAGCATTAGCTTTAACATCTTTTATATAGCCACTCCATATATGAACTGCATCCTCAGGATGTTTCATTGCATTATTATACATTGCAGCTGGAGCATATCTTGCTCCTGTTCCCTCTGGTTGAGGTTTATCAATGTTATATGGATGTGTTCCAACTATACTTGTACCTACTCCTAGCTTATTTAAAGTTCTTGTAACTAATCCTGTACAAGTACCAACCTCATAATAACCCCAGTTGCTATAAGTCTGTGCTACTTCAATTATTTTATCTCCTGATACATTTGATAATGCACTAACTTTTTGAACAAATGGAGTTATTGGAAAAGACGACATAAAAATTCCTACCACCATCACGACATTTAACAACTTTTTAAATATTTTTTTCAAAATTATTCTCCTTTCAACATAAGTTGTACAACCGTAAGACACTAAAAATTTTTATATCACGCTCCTTTCAATAAAAAAGAAAAATTGCACGAAAAAAAGAGATAAACAAATATCTCTTTCACTTTCTTACAACTTTTCTATATTACCATAATAGCATATTTTGAAGTGCAAGTAAAGTGCAAACTGAAAATTTTTATAAAAAACAGATTATTTTTTAAAACTTTATAATCATTATTTATTTTATATTTTTATTATCTACTCTACCAGTTAAATAATCCATAGAAACATTAAAAAATTGAGCAACTGATAACAATTTGAAAGTTGTTGGTCTTCTAGTTCCTGTTTCATAGTTAGAATAAGTTCTTTGAGGAAACCCTAATTTTTTACTTAGATATTCTTGAGTATAGTTATTACTCTTTCTTAATTCAATTAATCTTTCTACTAATTTATTCCAATCAATATCTAAATTATTTTCAACTATATAATGAATATTAGATAATCCTAATAAATAATCAATTTTAACATGATAAAAATTTGCCAAATCATTAGTCTTATCTAATGGCATATCATTAATACCTAACTCCCATTTTGAATATGCACTTCTTTTAACTTTTAAAACTTTTGCAACTTCATCTTGCGTTAATTCATTGTCTAAACGAAGTTCGTTATATCTCAATTCCATAAGCATCACCTATAAATATTTTAAATTAATAAATTTAATATCTTGACATTTGCGACACTATGGGCTAAAATAATATTAGTAGTTGATTAAGCAGTACATCAAATGGTCAATGCCATTTTGTGTGCTGCTTTTTTATATCATAGTTAAAAACTACAAAAAAGAAATGGAGGTGAACAACAATTTTCGTTCATAAAGATTTATTTAAAGTTATTTTTATTTAATATAAATCTTTGAATTTTAATACGGAAAATTATAGGTAATCATGAAAAAAAGAGTATATTTTTATATAATTAGTTTTATTTTAAAAAATAATAAACAAGAATTGTTAAATAATGGTTATAAGGTTAGAATTTTAAAAAACAAAATAGAAATTACATATAAAGAAAATACTTACACTATAACCATTAATAAACGAGATAACGAATACATAATTAAACTTGATCCTTACAACAAATCTTACTTCGCAACTAAAATTAAAATCGGAGAAATAAAATCAAAAATAAAAATGACTATGTTTGCAATACATGAAAACGAAAAATTATATCAATGATTAAACTTTATTTAAAGAGAAAGAATTTATTAAAGATTGCAGAAAGAAACAGTGATGAAATTAGTGCTTTTATTTACATACTCATATCTAGTAAATATCTTGATAATCTAATTTTAAATATAGGAGATCAAAAAGTTATGACTAATAGCAAAGCTATTCATAAAAAAGGATACTTAACAGCTAATGAACAATTTATAGATATACTTTGGCACTTCATCAATAGCTTTTATAATGAATTTTGGTATATTGGTTCAAACAAAAATTTTATTATTAAAATGTTACTTGCTAATGAAGATATTACTGCCCTACTATATTCAAAAAAATATTGGGGAGATAATGATAATATTAATTATTTTAAATATCAAATTAGAAAAGCAATAGTTAATAATTTCTTAATAATTTTAAGAAAAATAGACGAAAGTTCATTAGTTGAAGAATTTCTTAAAAGTAAATCAATTAACTTAGATAAAATTAGTTTAAATAAGCAAAAATACACTGACAAACTCTTTATTGCATTAAAAGAACTTTGCTGTGGTAGTCCTAGTGAATATGTAACACTATATTTATTTGATAATAGAATAGATAACAAAGTAAAAGGTCAATATCTAATGCAAATTGAAAGGTTAATTGAGAATTATTATAAAAGAAAAAAAGTAGTAAATATTTTATTAAAAATGTATTAGGGAGAAAATATGAAAGATAATGATAAAACTAATTGCTTTGCATGGATAGACTTTAAAACTTGCAATGCACTTACAGAAAAGGATTGTAAAAATTGTTCATTTTACAAAGATAAAAGCGAAGTAAAAAACTATGAATTATTTAAAAAAAGTAATAAGAAAGAGGATAAAAAATAAGAGGATTACTATATGTTTAGAGTAGATGATAATTCTGATATTTCAGATGATGAATATGAAAAATATTTTAGACCATTTATTGATAAAGTTGATAAGTACATTCAAGAAGAAATTGCCCCTCTTGTTTGTGCTTATACAATAGCAACTGGATATAAATTAGATACCTTGTACTACAACACCTTTGAAAAACACCTAGCAGATGCACTAATTTGTTTTAATCAAGAAATAATAACTGATAAAAAGTTTAAAGAAAATGTAAAAAATATTTTAAAAAACACTTATGATTTAGAAGTAACATCAGAAAACCCATTGAAGTTTAAGGAGGAAAATACTTGATTAGAAAAAATTTAGAAATATGTTCTGAAGAAGAATTTCTTAAAATTGTAGAACCATTTAATGAAGAAATATCAAAATACATAGAAGGCTTTTTAGATGACTATATTGCCTATTATATTGCAACTGGATATAGATTAAATGCTTTATGGGAAGCAAATCTAAAAAGTTATATCAATGATGCAATAGAAAATCTTACTGCTATTAATTTTAAAAATAATATTGATAACGAAAAAATTAAAAGATTATTAAAAGAAAAATATTCTTTATTAGTTGTTAATGATAAAAATTTAGAGATTGTTGAAAAATAAATACATAATAAAAAGAATAGAAATTGATTCGTTTTGCGTCATTTCTACTCTTTTTTTATTTTTCTTTGTTAGCAAGTTTGATAACCGATTTAGTATATTTCATAAGTTCTTTTTTATTCTTAAATCCACAAGTCATTGCGAAGTAATCCATATAGCTAGTATCTTCATCAATATATTTCATTTGTAGAGATTTATTAATATTATAATTTTCTTTGGCACTTATATCATTTGATTTTAAATAATCTTTAATAGTTAAATTATATTTTGCATCTTTGTTTTTAAATTGTTCATATAACTCAGTCGTTATAATGCAGTTATCTATAAGTTCTTTATTATTTTCAAACTCAATAACAACTTTATTTTTATCTTTATAATTTGTTACATTAACAATTCTATCAATATAAAGAGCTTTACCATTTTTGATCTTGCCAACTTTTACATTGCTCGTAGTTATTAGTATTATTACCAATAATATAACTAGAAGAACACATGAAATAATGATAATTTGTTTCTTCTTAATTTTTAATTTTCGTTTCTTCATATTATCATCCTTTCTTTGTTAAAAAAGGAGTTAGAGAGAAAACTCTAACTCACATTTTAATTTGTTTGTTTTCTTCTATAAGCAAATACTCCAGCACCTGCTAATCCAATCATTGAAAGGACACCAGTTACTATATATAGTGCAATGTTATCGCCTGTTTTTGGATTATCAATTTCAGGTGTAACATTAGCAACAGTGAATGTTGCAATAGCCTCACCACCATCCGTGAATATAACTTTTAATGTATGTTCACCAGCTGATAAACTATCTACAAATTCTTTCTTGAATGTAATAATTGTACTACCACTTTCAGAAGTATAGTTTTTAGAATCAACTAATACCCCATCAACATATACTTTACCATCAAATAATGAATAATCAGCATTGATTTTAAATTTAGCTTCAATATTTTTAGTAATTACATATTTTTGATTAGCTCCTTCAGTTACTTCATAAATTATCTTTTCTACAACTACTTCTAATTCCATATTAGCAGTTATATTTGAAAGTGTTAATTTATCATCAACCATATCAGCAGTTTTATCAGTTCCGTTTACTAAAACTTTAACTAATTTATAACCACTATTAACTGTGATTGTAAATTCTTTATCATCACCATAGTTTACACTAATAGCTCCGTTTGGAGTGATAGTAGCACCAGTTACATCTTTAACAGTAACTGTGAATGGTATTTTCTTATAACTTACTTTAACATCTTTTTCTTCGTTTACAGTAAGTTCTAATTTATTACCTACGACAGGTGTATTAACTCCATTTACTAATACTTTATCTATCATATAACCAGTATTTGGAGTAAATTCAATTATTACTTTACTTCCTTCTATAACATCTATTTTGCTTGGAGTAATAGTTCCATTACCACCACTAATACCACCATCAACTGAGGTCATTACATCAAATAAATCTTTTACATCAACTTCAATATCAATGTCATTTACAACATTATAATTATTAGTATCCTTTGGTGTATATGTTGCTTTATATTTATGTTTTCCAGCATTTAAAACCAAGTCAGGTGTATCCCAAGTAAAGCCATAAGGTAACACTACATCACTGAGTACTTTTCCTTTAACACTTGTTAATCCTGTTGGCACTTCATAATTAGGTGTTGCCTTTATTATAGACCAATTTACAGTATAATCATCAGTTGTACCATCATTCCACTCATAGTTATCTTTATCTACTAATGACCAAGTAAAACTATAGTTTCCAACTTTTAGAGCCGCTAAAGTACCAGTTATTTCTTGTATACCTATAATTTGTCCATAGTCATATCCATGAATCATTCCATCATATTCAAATGTTGTTGTTTCTGGATATTCCTTTGTTACTTGTGCTTTCTTAATTGTGAAAGCATAAGTTACACTTCCTACATAATCTGCATTATCTTCTGGTACACTATATGTTACAGTATATGTTCCCACTTTTTTTGGAGCATCTGCACTATCATAATTTGTAGTTCCTGTTCCTTTGTATTTGGTATATAGTATTTTTACATTTCCACCTATAACTTCAATTCTACCAATCGGTTTTTGTTTTTCTC
>USNG01000013.1 GCA_900556025.1 uncultured Mycoplasmatota bacterium | reverse complement strand
AAAAAACTTAACGGCGAAATTATTTCATGCGACAGTATGCAGGTTTTTTCAAAAATGGACAAAGGAACTGCAAAAGTAACAAAAGAAGAAATGCAGGGTGTTCCACACTATCTTTTAGATGTTGCTCAGCCTTGGGAGGAGTTTAGCGTTGGAAAATATGTTGAACTTGCAACCGAAAAAGTTGATGAAATTTTTAAAAAAGGGAAACAACCAATAATTGCTGGCGGAACAGGTCTTTATATTAATGCATTAATTAATAATTATGATTTTGGAAATGCAGAAAAAGACGAAAAAATTCGTGAAAAATATCAAAATATATTAGAAAAATATGGAAATAATTATTTATTTAATATTTTAAAAGAAAAAAATCCTGGAATTGCAGAAAAAATTCATCCAAATGACACAAAAAAAATAATTCGTGCGCTTGAAAAAATTGAAAATAAAAATAATGAAAAAAAAGAAATAAATAAAGATAGAATAAACGAATTATCAAGCAGTAAAAACAAGCAAAAGAAAATTTTGATTAAGGAAATAGATTCATTAGTTGAATTGAATATAAATCAACTTATTGAGTATGCTGAAATAGAAAAAATTGATTTAAGAAATGCAATTTTAGAAGAAATTAATAAAAGAATAAGATCATATATTAAAGTTAGCCAATCATATAGTCAAATAGATTTCTTTTATGATAATTATGAAGGAACTAAAAAGTGTGATTATGAAGATATTAGAGTTAAAATGAAAGCTAATAAATATATGGAATATTTACTTTCTACTTCAGTGATAGTTAAACTTGATCCAGTACAATCTCAAGTAACTGGTACGATGGGTTCAAGTGCTTTAGATGTTATATGTGATATGTATGATGTATATGGTCAAGATGAATATTATGAATTTTTAGATGATTTTATGAGTTATGTAAAAAGAAATAATATGAGTACAAGATCTAGAAAATAAAGGAGAAGAAAAGATGGAAAGACAATTAAGCGAACAAGAACAAGTAAGAAGAGATAAGTTAGAAGAAATAAGAAATTATTGTAATCCTTATCCAGACAGATTTGATAGAACTCATACTTTAAAAGAAGCAAGAAATTTAGAAGATGGCACAACTGATGTAAATATAGCTGGTAGAATTATATTTATGAGAAAGATGGGTAAATTAAGTTTTGTTAGAATCCGTGATTTAGAAGCAGATATGCAGTTAGAAATTAAAATTGATACTGTTGGTGAAGAAAGATATGCATTCTTTAAGAAACTAATTGATACTGGAGATTTTATTGGTGCTAGAGGAGAAATATTTACTACTCAAACTGGTGAAAAGACTTTAAGAGTACATAGTTTTGAATTTTTAGGAAAAGCTTTAAAACCACTTCCAGAGAAATTTCATGGATTAACTGATATTGAACTTAAATATAGAAATAGACCAACTGATTTAATTATTAATGAAGAGAGTAGACGTGTATTTTTAGGAAGAAGTAAATTATATGCTTTTATTCATAGATATTTAGGTGAAAATGGTTTTTTAGAAGTTGAAACTCCAATATTACAAAATGCTGTTAGTGGAGCTAGTGCTAAACCATTTTATACTCATCATAATGCTCTTGATATGGATTGTAATTTAAGAATTGCTCCAGAAACATATTTAAAACAATGTATTGCTGGTGGATTTGATAGAGTTTATGAATTAGCTAAATGTTTTAGAAATGAAGGTATGGATACAGAACATTTACAAGAGTTTACTCAAGTTGAATGGTATGTGGCTTATTGGAATTTTGAAGATACAATTGTATTCTATAAGAACTTTATTAAGAATTTACTTACTGAAATAGTTGGTACTACTACTATTGAATATCAAGGTAAAACATTAGATTTTGGAAAAGAAAAATGGCCTAGAATTGATTATGCTACTACTATGAAAGAAATTCTTGGTTGTGATTTCTTAAGTATTGAAGAACCAGAAGAATTAAAGAAAGTTATAGTTGATAAAGGACTATTTAGTTATGAAGAATTGAATGATTATAAGTCTTTAAGTCAAATTATTGATTTTGTTTATAAGAAGAAAATTAGAGCTGATATTTATGAACCTACTATTATTTATAATTATCCTGCTGTGTTAA
Organism: uncultured Mycoplasmatota bacterium; assembly: GCA_900556025.1. The sequence continues at coordinate 34,754 of USNG01000013.1, read as the reverse complement.
TTCCACTTGCTCGTAGAAATGATGAAGATAGTAGAAGAGTAGATGTGTTCCAAGTAGTTGCTGCAGGTACAGAATTATGTAAAGCATTCTCTGAACTTGTTAATCCAATTACTCAAAGAGAAGCTTTTGAAGATCAATTAAAAGCTAAAGCTCAAGGTGATGATGAAACTATGGATATGGATGAAGGATTCTTAGGAGCTATGGAAACTGGAATGCCTCCAATATCTGGTTTAGGATTTGGAATTGATAGACTAATGATGATTATGTTTAATCAACCATCTATTAGAGATGTAGTTCTATTCCCACAAATGAAAAATATTAACTAAATAAAAAAACGCTAAATGCGTTTTTTATTTTGAATTCTTTATGTTATAAAGAGTATTTAATAATTCTGTTTTGATATCACTTGCATCTAAATTATTTACTTCATTTAAATACTTGTTATATTTTTCTTCTGAATAATTAGTTTTTAAATCATTAATATTTTGTTTTAAATCTATTATTACTTTAGCATCTTCTAGTTCTTTTGTTAAAGCTCTTTTTTCTAATTCATCATCTATATTTCCAATAGTATCTTTTGCTTTATTATAGTCATTTATATCATAACTTGTTTTTACTTTCTTGACTGTATCATTTGCATTTTTAACGTATGCATTACTTATTCCTTCAGGAGTAGCATTTTCTATGCAACTAATATAATCGTTTTCATCAGTACTAGCAAGTTTAACTATCATTTTAGTAATTAGTGGAATAAAGAATATAATTACAGCTGCGATACATTTTGATATCATTGCTTTATTTGTTTTAGCTATTCCATCTTTATCTGCATTTGATATTGCTTTTAAATAGCTAATTGAAGCAGTAACAAGAAGTAGAATAGGTATAATTAAAAATATGATATTTATTACTATTTTAATATATCTTAATATTTTTAATACATTTGCATCTGAACATAAACTTAATATCATTTATTTTACCCTCTTTTTTGACTAATCATCCATTCGATTACGTCGGGTTTATTATTATTGTTATTATCTAAATTAAATACATAATTTCTAACTTCTGAATGACACATTTTTCCTAGGTTAGTGAAATTATTTTCTTTACCCAAAATTTTAAATGTACCAGTCATGATAGTTGATGGAGACCAAGTTGTGTATCCACTACATTTTTTACCATTAGCATCATATTGTCCACCGTTTTCTCCATAACCTTTAATTGGTAAACTTTTTAAATAAGATAAGTTATTTTGGATAGTTGGACTATCTGTACTAAGTCCTGAACTTAATGCTAGGATAGCAGAGAAATAATTTTGATTATTAACTACTAAATTAAATACATAACTACCACTAGAACTAAATCCAGTAACACTTATTCTTTTATTATTAATTTTATATTTATCTACTAGTGAATTTGAAACGTTTACTATATCTTTATATACTGTATTACTATAGTTACCGTTTGGTTTAACAATAGCTATAAAAGTATCATTTATATCTTTTTTTATACCTTTTATGACATTTACTGCTGTATTGTATTCATCATATTTGGCAGGCATAACTATTATTAGAGGCATATTTTCTTTTGCATTAGTTGGTGTATATAAAGTATATTTTCCAACTGATCCAATACCATTAAATTCTTTAAAACCACTTTCTACATTTAATGATACATTTTTATTTTCATTAATATCATTTAATAATTTTAATAATTCATTTTTAATATCACTTGCTTCTAAATTATTTACATTATTTAAATATTCATTATATTTTTCTTCTGAATAACTTGTCTTTAATTTATTAATATTTTGCTTTAAATCTATTATTTTTTTAGCTTTTTCTAATTCTTTAGTTAAAGCTCTTTTTTCTAATTCATCTTCTACATTTCTAAGTGCTTCTTTAGCAGTATTATAATCATTAATATTATAACTTTTTTTAACTTTACTAACTGCATCATTTGCATTAATTACATATGCATTACTTATTCCATCAGGAGTAGCATTTTCTATACAGCTTATATAGTCATTTTCATCAGTACTAGCTAGTCTAACTATCATTTTTGTAATTAATGGAATAAAAAATATTATTACAGCTGCAATACATTTTGATATCATAGCTTTATTTGTTTTAGCTAAAGAGTCATTATCACCATTAGATATAGCTTTTAAATAACTAATTGAAGCAGTAACAAGAAGTAGAATAGGTACGATTATAAATATAGTATTAATTATTATTTTAATGTACCTTATTATTTTTAAGACATTTCCGTCTGTACATAAACTTAAAATCATTTCATTCACCAAAATTATTATAACAAAATATACATTTTTTAACTATAATTTTAACTATATTTTTGATATTATATTTACAGGTGAAGATTATGAAAAAATATATAACTAATTATTTAGAAGAAACAGATAAGTTATTAAATAAAAAAATGACTATTGATGATATTGAAAACCATTTAAATAAAATTAACTTTTTCTCTCATGAAAGAATAGTTCATTTAATAGTGACTATGTTTAGTGGAGTGTTTGCTATATTATTTTTAATATTAACTCTATTAAATTCATTATTTGTATATGCTTTTTTACTTATGATGATAGTGTTTATTTTTTATATTTTTCATTATTATTTTTTGGAAAATTCTGTTCAAAAGATGTATTATCAATATGATAAAATGAAAGAAAAAATAAAATAAATAATTTCTTGATATATTTTTTTAATGCTTGTATAATTGATTTATGGTGAAGTAATGAAAGATAATAAACTTGAAAGATTTTTTAATGCAATTGATTTTAATAAAGATTATGAAGAGTACTTTACTAATGCTAAAGTAATGGATGTTAGACTTAATAAAGAGTTAAATAGAATGACTTTATTAATCAATTTAGATACAGAAGTACCAATAAATGTATTTAATGAATTATGTGTTAAAGGACTTAATTTAGATGGGGCTTCTTCTGTTAGATATAAATTTACTATTAATGGTAGTGAATCTTTTTTTGGTGATTATTTTAATTATTATTTTGATATTTTAGTTAAAAAATGTCCAATGCTTGAATGTATTGATAGAAATAAAATAACATTTAGTGATAATATTATTAATATTTCTGTTTTGAATAGTGCTGAAGCTAATAAAATTAAATCTTTAAAAGAAAAGATTATTATATTTATGACTGATATGGGATTTGAAAATGTTGATGTTAATGCTGTTATAGATGAAGTTGAGCGTGAGAAATTTAAACAAGAGTTATTAGTTGAAACTAAGAAAGAAGAAGTTAAAACCGAAACTAAAAAAGTTATTAAAGGAAAGAGTATAGTTGCTACTGAAGTTTCTCAGATTAAGAATCTTGTTACTAATCAAAATAATGTTGTTATTGTTGGTAAAGTATTTGGCGTTGAATCTAAGAGTACTCAAAGTGGTTGGTATATTATTACTCTTAAGATTACTGATTATACTGATAGTATTATGTCTAATTTATTTACTAAAGAAGTAGACGAGTTTAATTATTTGCTTGCTAATGTTAAAGAGGGAAAATGGTATAAGTTTAGAGGTAGTGTTAAATTTAATACAAGAAGTAATGATTATGAGTATGGTATTAATGATGTTGAAGTTTTTGATAGAAAAGAAATTCAAATGGTTGATGATGCTCCTGTTAAGAGAGTAGAATTACATGCTCATACTATGATGAGTCAAATGGATGGAATTACTAAACTTGATTTAGGAAAACATACTTGTGAATTAGTAAGTAAGTGTATTGATATGGGATATAAAGGAGTAGCTATAACTGATCATAATGGTTGTCAAGCATTTCCAATAGCATATCAAATAATAAATGGATACAATAAAAAACAAGAAGATCCAAGTAAGAAATTTAAAGGTTTATTTGGAACAGAATTAACTCTTGTAGAAGATATGGTTAATATAGTTATTAGACCAACAGATGAATCATTAATATCAAGTGAATATGTTGTATTTGATACAGAAACAACTGGTTTTAATGCTGCGGCTGGAGATCAAATGATTGAAATTGGAGCAGTTAAAATTAAAGAAGGAGTAATAATAGATAGATTTGATGAATTAATTAATCCTTTTAGACATATTCCTGATAGAATAACTGAATTAACTGAAATTAGTGATGAAATGGTTAAAGATTGTGATAGTGAAGAGAATGTCACTAAGAGATTTTTAAGTTGGATAGGTAATGATCCGTTAGTAGCTCATAATGCTAAATTTGATATTAACTTTTTAGAAATGTCTATTAAGAAATATGGTTTAGAAGAATTAACTAATACTGTAATTGATACATTAGAACTATCAAGAGCTATTGATCAAGGCTTTGCAAGACATAGTTTGTCTGCATTAGTTAAAAGATATAATGTTCCATTTGATGAAGAAAGTCACCATAGAGCTGATTATGATGCTGAAGGAACTGCTCTTGTATTTGATAAAATGCTTAAAAAATTAGATGGTCTTAATTATGAAAAAATAAGTGATTTGGAAAGACTTATTAGTAAAGAAGAAATACATAAGTTTGGTAGAACATATCATTTTAATGCTATTGCTTTAAATAGAACTGGGCTTAAAAACTTATTTAAAATTATTTCTCTTGCCAATACTACATATTTATATAAAACTCCAAGAATATTAAGAAGTAAATTAAATGAACTTAGAGAAGGTATATTAATTGGTAGTGGTTGTTATGAGTCTGAAGTATTTATTGAAGCTAGAAATAAAGATGGTGAAGAATTAACTAATATAATTAATTTCTATGATTATGTAGAAGTTCAACCACCAGAAGTGTATGATCATTTACTTCAAACTGGAGATTTTGGAAATATATTTGAACTTAAAAATCATATTAAGAAAATAGTTGAAGCTGTAGAAAGTGCAGGAAAAATTATTGTTGCGACGGGAGATGTACACCATTTTACTCGTGAGGATAAAATATATAGAGAAATAATTGTTAATCAAAAAGTTCCTGGTGGAGGAAGACATCCTCTTGCTAAAAGCGATATTAAAAATATACCATCACAACATTTTAGAACTACTAATGAAATGCTTAGTGATTTTGACTTTTTAGATTCAGAGACTGCATATAGAATAGTAGTAGAAAATACTAATAAGATATGTGATATGGTTGAATTCTTTGAAGTTATAATGGATACAAAAGGTATTCCATTTAGTCCAAGAGTTAAAGCTGATGATGGTCAAAGTTATTTAGATTGCCCTAGAGTGGTTACTGATTTGGTTTATGATAAAGCTAAGAGTTGGTATGGAGATCCTCTTCCACATAATATTGAAGAGAGAATTTCTAAAGAATTATATGGAGATATAATTTATACTTATTGGAATCAAAAATTAAAGAATGAAAATCCTAATATCAGTGATGAAGATTTAGAAAATCAAACATTTGATCATTTACATGAAACTATATTAGCTGGTGCTGATAAAGTTAAAGAAATAATTAGTGGTTATGTAAAAGATAATTGGAATAGTGAAGAAGATGGTGAGATGGATGAAAAGAGTCTAGCTAAAAAGGTTAAAAAGACTCTTGGAGGTATTATTGGTGGAGGATTTGACCCAATATACTTAATTGCTCAAAGACTTGTTAAACACTCTAATGATGATGGATATTTGGTTGGTTCAAGAGGTAGTGTTGGTAGTAGTTTTGTTGCAACTATGATGGGTATTACAGAAGTTAATCCACTTCCTGCTCATTATAGATGCGAGAATTGTCAACATAGTATATTTGAAGATGAAGAAGGTAAAGCGTTAGGTGCTACATATTCAAGTGGATTTGACTTACCAGATAAATTATGTCCAAAGTGTGGTCATAAACTTAAAAAAGATGGTCAAGATATGCCATTTGCAACATTCTTAGGATTTAATGCTGATAAAGTTCCAGATATTGATCTTAACTTTTCTGATTTAAATCAAGCTAGTGCTCATGAATATACTAAAGTATTGTTTGGAGTTGATAATGTTTATAGGGCAGGAACTATTGGTACTGTTGCTGATAAGACTGCATATGGATTTGTTAAAGGTTATTTTGAAGATAAAGGTATATTTGATAAGAGAAGTTGTGAAATCGAAAGACTTGCTAAAGGATGTACGGGAGTTAAAAGAACTACTGGTCAACACCCTGGTGGAATTGTTGTTGTACCAGATTATATGACTGTTTCTGACTTTACGCCTTATCAATTTCCAGCTGAAGATCCAACTTCTGCATGGAGAACTACTCACTTTGATTACCATTCTTTAGAAGATAATTTATTAAAACTTGATATTTTAGGTCACTCTGATCCAACTCAATTAAGACAAATACAAGATCAAAGTAAGACTAATGTTTTAGATGTACCACTTGATGATAAAGATACTATGAGTATATTTACTAGTACTGAAGTTTTAGGAGTTACTAACGAACAAATTATGTGTCCTACTGGTACACTTGGCATTCCTGAGTTTGGTACTCCATTTACTATTGGAATGGTAGCTGAAACTAAACCAACTACATTCGCTGAACTTGTTAAAATATCTGGTTTAAGTCATGGTACTGATGTATGGCTTGGTAATGCGAGAGATTTATGTACTCCTGATCAAGATGGAAATATTAGAGTTCCATTTAAAGATGTAATTGGATGTCGTGATGATATTATGGTTTATTTAATGTATCATGGTGTTAAACCAATTAAAGCATTTAAAATAATGGAATTTGTTCGTAAAGGAAAAGCTAGTAAAGATCCAGAAACGTGGAAAACACATAGAGAAACTATGGAAGAAGCTGGTATTGAAGAGTGGTTTATTGATTCTTGTCAAAAAATTAAATACATGTTCCCTAAAGCACATGCTGCTGCATATGTAACAAGTGCGTTTAGAATAGCATGGTATAAAGTACACATGCCTGCATATTTCTATGCTTCATGGTTTTCAACAAAAGCAACTGATTTTGATATAGAAGCTATGATTAAAGGATATGATGCTATTAAAGAAAGAATAATTGAAATTAAAAATAAAGGATATGATGCTACTAATAAAGAGAGTGGTGTACAAGAGTGTTTAAATGTTGCTCTTGAAATGGCTGCTAGAAAAATAAAAGTTGCTCCATTTGATTTATATAAGTCTAAAGGAACAATATTTACTGTAGAAGATGATAATACATTAATACCACCATTTATAACAATAGATGGACTTGGAGAAGTTGTTGCTAAAAATATTGAAGCAGAAGCTAGTAAAAGACCATTTATTAGTGTAGAAGATTTCCAAAATAGATGCAAAGTATCTCAAACACTAATAGATAAAATGAGAACAATGGGATTATTTAAAGGTATGAGTGAAAGCTCTCAATTGAGTTTGTTTGATTTTGAGGTGTAGTAGAATGAAAATTGTAGTACTTTCAAGTAGCAGTAGTGGAAATTGTACTTTTATAGAACTAGATGGAATAAGATTTCTAGTTGATGCTGGACTTGGATTTAATGATATAAAAAATAAATTGTTTGATATAGGTGAAGAACCTGATAAATTAGACTTTATTATAGTGACACATGCTCATAATGATCATGTTAAAAGTATTCATTCATTTAATAGAGTTTATAATACTAAAATATATATTGGTGAAGAAACATTTAATGAATATGCCAAAAAAGATTTAATAAAAAATTATGAATTTGTAGATAATTTAAGTGAAATAATGGGAATAAGATTTACTAAAATACCTATTTCTCATGATAAAAAAGGATATGGATATGTATTTGAAAATGATAAAGTATCTATAGTTTATATGACTGATACTGGTATGATACATTATAAATATTATAATAGGCTTTTAAATAAAACATATTATTTGCTTGAAAGTAATCATGATGTAGAAATGGAAATGAATGGTAGTAAGGATGAGTGGACTAAAATTAGAAATATAGGTGATGAAGGACACTTATCTAATGAAGAATGTGCAAGTTATTTATCAAAGTTTGTAGGAGAAAATACAAAAGCTATAATATTAATGCATATAAGTGACCATGATAATACATATGATTTAGCATATAATACAAATAGACAAATAATTGATTTAGAGATTCCAATATATTTAGCATACAAAGATAAAATAAGTGAAATAATCAAAGATTAGTCTTTGATTATTTTTTTCTTTATGATATAATTTTCACAATAGGTGATGATATGAAAAATAAAATTAAATTTATTATTATATTATTAGTCTCAATTCCTTGTTTTGTTAGTGCTAAAAATTTTAATGATACTAGAAATGTAGTTAATAGTTATATGGAGAATAGATTTGAAAGCGATTATTCAAAATATATAATTAATGATAGTTCATTATATGGATTAAATTCATCATATAATGTTTTTGATTCTAGTAGTGACGGATTTAAGACTGGAGGACTTTTAAATTCAGTAGAGTTTTTAATGTCTAAAAGAGAATCTAATAATGAAAGTTCATGGTTATATGAACTTAATGGTTATTGGACAATGACTAAAAATGGAAATAATAGAAATATTATTAATTTTAAAGGAGTTAATAGTTTAAGTGAGTCTAGTGATAGTAATGTTAGAGTAACTGAATATGTTAGAAATGGAACTAGAATTACTGGAAAAGGTACTTATACTAATCCTTGGGTTATTTCTAAAAATAATTTAGTTAAAATAGTTGTAAGTAAACATAAAGATTATGATGACTTGCATAATGAAATTGAGATTGAACCTATTACAACAACAAGTAAGAATCCACAAGTTGTTGAGTTTTCTAAAAATGCTATATTTAATTTAAATGTTAAAAGCGGTTATGTTATTAATCAAAAAGAAACTATAGAGACATGTGGATGTAAGATTGTTGATGATGTTTTAACTTTTGAGAATGTTACTACTGATATTACATGTAGAATACTATATAATCTTAAAAATATTAAATTGACTTTTGATGCTAATGGTGGTGAAGAAGTTAGTGAATCATATGATTTAAAATATTTAGATAATTATCCAGTGTTGCCTACTACTAGTAGAGTTGGATATTTTTTTGAAGGTTGGTATACAAGTAAAACAGAAGGAATTAAAATTGAATCAAATGAAGTAGTTTTAGCTACTGCTGATTTAGTGTTATATGCAAGATGGAAACCAATTGAGTATACTATTAAATTTGATGCTAATGGAGGAACTGGTAGCAAAATTAGTGATATAAAAGTTAAATATGATAAAGAAGTTAAATTGGCTAAAAATAAGTATGCTAAGCCTGGTTTTCTCTTTAATAATTGGAATACTAAAAGCGATAATACTGGAAAATCTTATACTGATGAGCAAATAATTAAAAATTTAAGTAGTACTGATGGTAGTGTTATTACTTTATATGCTCAATATAGATCTACTGTAATTGACTATGATACTATTTCAAATAGTTTTATGTGTGCTAATATTAGTAGAGGTAGTGAACCATATGTATTTACTTATACTGGTGATTGCGAAGTATTAGATAATGGATATAAGAATTGGAAAGTTAGATATTTAACTAGTGGTGACTTAACCTTTAATGTTGATGTTAATACTGATCTTTTCGTTGTCGGCGGTGGTGGCTACAACGGAGGTGGCGGCGGTTATGCTTCTACGTTTAAAAATATAAAGATGGAAGCTGGTGTTAAAAAACATATTCAAATAGGTGCTGCTGGAACTAGTGCTAATCATGGTGGTAAATCGTATTATGATAATGCAAGTGTTTACTATGCAGATGGCGGAACAAATGGTAATGGTGGAACTGGAAGCAACAATGGTGGTTATAAGGGTTCTACTACTTGTAGCAAAGGTGATCCAAATCAAGAATGGAATGATAATTGGTGTGTAGGTGGATGGGTTACTACTCATGGTGGTAATGGTAATAGCTATGGTGTGAACCAATATAGTCAATCTGGTAAGCCATGGTCTGGTCAATCTACATGTGAATTTGATAATGGTACAATTTCTGGATGTTATGATGGAAATAGTGCTGCATATGCTCCAGGTGGTGGGGGATGTGATGCTAATTATCTTGGAATGGCTTATGCTGGTCCTGGAACAAATGGAACTGGTTTATTAGGAAATAACTCTGGAGCAGGTGGAAATTGTTTTCAAAATGGTTACACTGGTGTAGTTATTATGAGAAGTAAAATACCTAGAGATATAATTGTTGATGGAAAAGTTATTGCTACATATAGTGGAAACTTTGATGTAAGTGGTGACTCTTCTAATTGGAAAATCACATTTAAAACTGATGGAGATTTAAAATTTGTTGATACTACTAAAACTGATGTGTTTGTCGTTGGTGGAGGTGGAGGAAATGGCGGTGCTGGTGGTTATGCTACTACATATAGTCGTCAAAGCTTTCCTAAAGGTGTTACATATTCAATAAAAATTGGTAGAGGTGGTTCTATAGGCTCTGGTGGTGAACAGTCCTATGTTAAGAGTAATAGTGTTACTTATTATGCTAATGGAGGCAGTGCTGGTCATAGAGGAACAGGTGGTTCTGGTGGTGGATATAATTACAACAATTGGGAATGTACTGAAAGATGGGATCAAGCTGGATGTGTTAGCTGGGGATTTGTAAACTATAACGGCGGCGGAGCTGCTTATGGAAACAATGGAAATGGAACAGGACAATATTATTCTAATAATGGTCCTTGGTCAGGACAAGTCACTTGTGAATTTAATGAAGGATCTATTTACGGATGCTATAGTGGAGATGGATACGCTTACTCTGGAGGAGGTTCTGGGAACGGAGCTGGTACTGCTGGAGGTGGTGGTGCTTTAAATGTTGCTGGTACTAATGGCCGAGGTGGCGGTGGTGGCGTAAATGCCCCTGGTGGTACTGGAACAGTTATTATCCGTAAGATGAAAGTAAATGAAATCAAAGTTGGTAATAAAGTTTTAGGAGATTATTCTGGTCAGTTTATCATAGAAGGCGATCAAAATAATTGGAAAGTTAAGTTTATTACGAGCGGAATTCTTTACCTTTATGACAATACATATACTGACATATTCGTCGTAGGTGGCGGAGGTGGAAACGCAGGCGGTGGAGGATACACAAATACTTATAGAGCCCAAACACTTGTTAAAGATGCTGCCTATACAATAAGAATTGGCCTTGGCGGTGCTAATGGTAATGGCGAACAGACCTATATGAGCGGAAACAATCAAAACTTTGCTGCTAATGGAGGTTCTGGAGGATACGCGGGCAATGGAGGTTCAGGCGGCGGACTAACTGGTAGAGATTGGGTTTGTACTGAAAGATGGGATCAAGCAGGATGTGTTAGCTGGGGATTTAGCTATTATTACTATCCAGGTGCTGCTTATGGTGCTAATGCTAATGGTGCTGGTCAAGGAAGAACAACATGTGAATTTGGAGAAGGAACTACATCATACTGTTACAATGGTGCTGCATATGCTTACTCTGGAGGAGGTTCTGGAAATGGAGCTGCTTCAGCTGGAGGTGGTGGCGCTTCAGGACAAGCAGGAACAGATAACCGAGGCGGCGGCGGTGGAGTCAATGCTAGAGGTGGAAGTGGAATTCTAATTATACGTAACAAAAGATAGAGAAATCTATCTTTTTATTTGTAAGTATGTTAAAATTATTTTGGTGAATATAAAATGTATAGAAAAACATTTATTGAAATAAATTTAGATAATATTATAAAAAATGTTAAAAATATAATTAAGAAGTATCCTGACTATAAATATTATATTGGTATGGTTAAATCTAATGCTTATGGTCATGGAATGTATGTTATAAATGAAATGATTAATAATGGTATTAATTATTTAGCTGTTTCTAATTTAGAAGAAGCACTTGATATAAGAAGATTTAATAAAGATATACCAGTTTTATGTGTTGAACCAATTGAACTTGATTCTATAGATGTTGCGATTAAAAATAATGTAACTATTACTATACATGATATTGATTACTTTAAAAAAATAAATGATCAAATTAAAAAGAAAATTAAAGTTCATATTAAAATAGATACTGGTATGAATAGACTTGGTATAAAAGATAAAGATGAATTTAATGAAATAGTTAAACTAATTAAAGAAAATGATAATATCTATTTAGAAGGATTATTTACTCATTTTGCGACACCTGGTGTTAATGATAAATTCTATGATAATCAAATTTCACAATTTAAATATATAACTAGTGATATTGATTTATCTAAAATAGATATTATACATTTGAGTAGTAGTTTTATAATGCTTGCTCATCCAAAAATTGAAATAGCTAATGGAGTTAGATGTGGAACAATATTATTTGGATATGATATTGCTCCTAAAAAATTAAATAATTCTCCTAAAAATATACTTAGAAAAATTAGAAATTCTTATTTGATTAAAAAATATAATATTAGTAAAACATATGAAAATGTTGATATTGATTTAAAACCTGCTTTTAAAGTTAAAACTAATGTTATACAAATCAAAAAGATTAAAAAACATGAAAAAGTTGGATATGGAATATTATATGAAGCTCAAAAAGATGAAATAATTGCGACTTTACCAATTGGGTATGATGATGGAATTGGTATTAATCATGAGAATAGATATGTACTTATTAATAATAAAAAGTATAAGGCTGTTGGTGAAATATCTATGTGTATGATGAGTGTATTAGTAGATGAGAGTGTTAAAGTTGGAGATAGTGTCACAATTATGGGTGACTCAATAACACTTGGAATGATGTCAAGACTTAATAATACATCAATACATAATACGTTAGTTAATATAGGTAAAGTATTACCAAGAATATATAAAAAAGATAATAAAATAGTTTATAGTGAAGAATTCATTAAGGAGGAAAAATAATGAGTTTAAAAGGGATGATGATTAGAAAAATCAGAGCAATAGATTATGATAAATTAAATAAACTTGCTAGTGATATAGGAAAAAGAAATAATAAAAGTGCTAGTTATGTAAAAAGAGATATGATTTTAAACTTTATTAAATATGGTATAGGTTATACTGATTATTTAAAAGGTGACTATATTAATTTAACAAAAGAGCAAAAGAAAACTTTCTTAACTACTAAATCTTATTATAAAATGCTTAAATATTTAAATTCTGAAACTTATATTGCTACTATGAGTGATAAATTAGTTTTTAATAAAATATTTAAAGATTATCTTGGAAGAGAATTTATAGATTTAAGAACTACAAGTTTAGGTGAATTTAATAAGTTTATTAAAGGTAAAAAACATGTATTTGCTAAACCACCAATTTCTTTTGGAGGACATGGTATTAAAAAAATTACAGTTAGTGAAATAAAAGATGTTGAAGATTTATATAAGAGTTTAAAAAAGAAAAAATTGAATTTAATTGAAGAAGAAATAATTCAGCATAAAGAATTAGATAAATTAAATCCTTACGCTGTTAATTCATTTAGAATAGTTACTCTTGTAAAAGATAATAAATCTTATATAGTTGGTAATGCGCTTAGAATTAATATAGATGATGCTATTGCTATTGGATGTAGCGATGCATATATGAGACTTAATGAAGATGGAACTATAAGTAGTAGAGTAGTTGATGATTTAGCTAATGTTTATGAAGAACATCCAATGGCTAAAATTAAATTTGATACTGTTAAAGTTCCATTTGTAAAAGAAGCATATGAAATGGCACTTAAAGCAGCTTTAGTTGTACCTGAAATGAGATATATTGGATGGGATATAGCTATTACACCAAAAGGACCAGTTATTATGGAAGGTAATGAATATCCTAGTTATGGATTAATTCAATATTATTTATTTAATGATGAACATGAAGGGCATTTAGCTACTATTGGAAAGATACTTGGTGAAGAAGAAATGAAGAAGATGAACCTATGAAAAAATTAAAAAAGAATACATTTATTCAGGGGACACTGATTACTTCTATAATACTTATTATAATTAAAATATTAGGTGCTTTATATGTTATACCATTTTATAAGATTATTGGATCTAATGGTGGAACATTATATAGTTATGCTTATAATATTTATAATTTATTTTTAAATATTTCTACTGCTGGTATACCTGTTGCGATAGCGATGATTATTAGCGAATATTTAGCTTTAAATATGGATGATGCTAAAGAAAGAGCATATAAAATAGGTAAAAAGATTATTTTAATACTTAGTTTAGTTTCTTTCTTGATAGTATTTTTAGGAGCAGATGTTATTGCTAAATTTATAATTAGTGATGTGAGTGGGGGAAATCCTGTAAGTGATATTGCTTATGTTATTAGGGCTATGTCATTCTGCTTAATCATCATTCCATTCTTAAGTGCTTTAAGAGGATACTTACAAGGACATAAATATGTTGTCCCTACTTCATATAGCCAATTAATTGAACAAGTAGTTCGTATATTTGTAGTAATATTTGGTTCTTATTTAGTAATTAAAGTATTTAAGAAACCAGTTAATGTTGGGGTAGCTGTATCATTACTTGGAGCATTTATTGGAGGACTTGTTGCTTATATATATTTAAGTATAAAAGTTAAAAATAATAAGAATGAATTTCCAGTTAGTGAAAAGAAAGATGCTGTTAGTAATAAAGTTATTGTTAAAAAGATTTTATCTTATTGTATACCTTTAATAATTATTTCTGTTGTAGATAATTTATATACTATAGTTGATGTTAAACTAATTATTAAAGGACTTAATATGGTAGGATATAGTGCGATTGAAAGTGAAATGATGTCTGGTATTGTATCAACTTGGGCACCTAAAATATGCACTATTATTGTTGCTATTGCAATTGCTTTAACTACTAATATTATTCCTCATGTAACTTCTAGTTTTATAAAAAAAGATATGAAAGAAGTTAATAGAAGATTTAATCAAGCAATATCTACTATGCTACTAATTACTATTCCAATGGCATTAATGTTATTATTACTTTCTAATGAAGGATATTTTATATTCTATGGTAAAAGTAATTATGGTCCATTAATATTGAAAGTTTCAGCTATTAGTCATGTGTTTTTTGGAATATGGAGTGTAATTAATACTTGCTTACAAAGTATGAGAAAATTTAAAGTAGTTTATATTAATTCAGTTGCTGGATTAGTTTCTAATGCCATATTAGATATTCCGCTTATATTATTATTTGATAAAATTGGATTACCTGCTTATATAGCAACTATAGTTTCTACTTGTATAGGATATTTTATTTCAATAACAATTGCATTAGTTTATTTAAAAAAGAATATGAATTTTAGTTATAAAATATCAATAGAAACTATTAAGAAAATGATATTACCAATTACATGTTTATTTGTACCAATATTATTATCAAAAATATTTATTAAATATGATTATAGTTATTTAACATCATTTGTATCATTATTTATTCATGGTATGTATGGAGTAATTATATATTTAGTTATTTCATATAAAAATGGATTATTAGTTGATACTCTTGGTAGAGAAACAATAAATAATATATTGAGTAAATTTCATATAAAAATTAAGGAATAAAAATTCCTTTTTTTATGAGTTGATAAATTATAATTTAGATAGTATAATGTAAATATATTATATAGGAGATAGATATGAATAAAACAAATAAAATCATAATTATAATTTTAAGTATTTTACTTCTTGCTTCAATTGTAATATTTGGAATATTAAATGTTAATAATAAAAATAATAACAATAATGGTAATAATGGCGAAGATGTTAAAACACCCGAAGAAGTTATAAATGAAACATATATTCCTTTTAAATTAAATGAAGCTAATAATGTTATTGATGATGATATTAAAGTAGAAAATGTTCATGTACCAAAACTAAATCTTAATAATAATGGTGCTAAAAGTTTTAATGAAAAATTAATGGTTGAGTTGTATCAACAAGAAAAATTAAAACTAGATTATATTAATAAAAATTATAGTGATGGTAATACTTATACACTTAATTATAAAGCTTATACAAAAGGTAATATTCTTTTGATAAGTGCTGTAGGTACATATAGTTTTTGGCCATTAAATGGTGATGGAAATTTCTATTATGATTATGCTTACAATTTAAAAGAAAATAAAGAAATAAGTGTTATTGATGCATTAAAAGCACTTAAAATAAATGAAAAACAAATAGTTAATTTTACTGATAAATGTTATGAACCTGGTGATAATGGTGTTGAAGAAACTAAGTGTACTATTGATTTAGTAAAATCAGGATTTCAACTTTATAAATGGTATCACATTGATTATAAGGATGATATGATAAATGGTATTAAATATAATGGAGTAGTTAATTATTAATTACTCCTTTCTTTATTTAAAAAAGAAAATATAGTAAAATGATATATATGGGTGAGTGTATGAAAAAAAGAGCAATATTGATTGATGGTAATAATTTATTATTTAGGAGTTATTATGCTACTGCATATAATGGAAATTTAATGAAGAATTCTAAAGGATTTCCAACTAATGCATTATTTGGGTTTATTAATATGATTAATAAAATATTAAATGAAGAGAAACCTGAATATATTATGGTAGCTTTTGATAAAGGCCATAACTTTAGAAAAGATTTATATGATAATTACAAAGATGGTAGAATTGAAACTCCAAATGATTTAAAAATGCAATTTCCTGTAGCTAAAGAAATATGTACTTTGCTTGGTATTAAATATATTGAAATAGATAATTATGAAGCAGATGATATAATTGGAACATTTGCTAAGATGGCTGATGAAGATAGAAATTATAATGCTACTATTATAAGTAGTGATAAAGATTTGTTACAATTAATTAGTGATGAAGTTGATGTTAAATTATTAAAACAAAAAGATTATATTATGATGAATGAGAAGACATTCTTCGAAACATATGGTATTAAACCTATTAGAATGATTGATTTAAAATCATTAATGGGAGATGCTAGTGATAATATTCCTGGAGTTAAGGGTATTGGTGAAAAGACTGCTTTAAGTTTATTACAAAAATATGATACATTAGATGGAGTTTATGAACATATAGACGAGATTAGTGGTAAAACTCGTGAAAAATTAATTAATGATAAAGATAATGCTTATTTTTCATATAAATTAGCTACTATATATAAAGATATAGATTTTGATTATGATTTTGAATCTATTAAATATACTGGAGCAAATATTAATCTTTTAATAGAAAAATATAAAGAATTAGAATTTAATTCTTTCTTAAAAAATATTAATGTTCCTAAAAAACAAGAAGTAAGTGATGATTATGAAATTGTTAAAGGAAAATTAGAACTTAGTGGTGAATATAGTTTATATATTGAACTTGATGGTAATAATTATCATACATCTAATATAATAGGTGCTTCTATATATGATGGAAATAAAAAATATTATTTTGATAAAGTAAGTTTAATATTAAATAAAGATTTACTTAATAATGTTTTGGTTACTTTTGATAATAAGAAAAATAATGTTGCTTTAAATTCATATGGTGCTCATGTTAAATGTAATTTTGATACTATGATTGCTACTTATTTGCTTGAATATAATACTAAAGAAGATATTGCTGTTTTGGCATTAAGTGATGGAGTAGAGTTACCTTATTATGAAAATATTATAAGTACTAAAAATAAATTAAGTGAGGCAGAAATTGAAGCCGTTATATGTAGTAAAGCTAAATATTTATTTGATAGTTATCATAAATATTTTGATAAAATTAAAGAAAATACTGAGTTATATAACTTATATTATGATATAGAACATCCTTTAATTGAAGTATTATCTAGTATGGAAATTGAAGGTATTAAATGTGATAGTAAAGTTATTGATGATTTAAAAGAAGATATTAAAGTTAAATTAGATAATTTAACTAATGTTATATATAATTATGCTGGATGTGAGTTTAATATATCTAGTCCTAAACAATTAGGAGAAATATTATATGATAAACTTGGTATGCCTAAAGGAAGAGGAAAGAATGCTACTTCTACTGCTCATGATATATTAGTTAAGAATGCTTCTTTTCATCCAATTATTAATGAGATACTTGAATATAGAAATTTAAATAAATTATATACTACTTATTTAGATACATTTAATAATTATATTTTAAAAGATGGTAAAATTCATACTATATATAAACAAACTGGTACTAGAACAGGAAGACTTTCTTCTGTTGAACCTAACTTACAAAATATACCTGTTAGAAGTGAAGAAGGAAGAAAAATGAGAAAAGCATTCTTACCAAGCGATGATTCAGTACTTTTAAGTAGTGATTATTCTCAAATTGAATTAAGAGTTCTTGCTCATATAAGTGGATCTAAGAGTTTACAAAAAGCATTTATAAATAATGAAGATATTCATACTCATGTTGCAGCTGATATATTTGGCATTGATGAAAGTGATGTTACTAAGAATCAAAGAAGAACTGCTAAGGCTGTTATATTTGGAATTGTTTATGGAATAAGTGGATATGGATTAGGTGAAAACTTAGATATAAGTGCTAGTGAAGCAAAAAAATATATTGAGAAATATTTAACTTTATATCCTGAAGTTGATGATTATATGAAAAATATAGTTTCTATTGCTCATAGAGACGGATATGTTAGAACACTTCTTGGAAGAATTAGAACTATTGAAGAACTTAATAACACTAATTATTTAATTAGAGCTAATGGAGAGAGAATTGCTTTAAATACACCTATACAAGGTACTGCTGCTGATATATTAAAATTAGCTATGGTAAGATTATATAGAGAATTAAATGAAAGAAAATTACAAAGTAAAATATTATTACAAGTACATGATGAATTAATTTTAGATGTAAGAGATAATGAACTAGAAGAAGTTAAATTTATAGTTAAAGATATTATGGAAAATATATATAAATTATCTGTTCCATTAAAGGTTGAAATTGATTATGGAAAGAATTGGTATGAAGCTAAATAATGTCAATTTTTAGTGTAAATATTGAAAGAATTATGTAATTTATGTTATTCTAATGTAGAAGGTAGGAGGGATATATGAAGAATAAAAAAGGATTTACTTTAATTGAAATATTGGCTGTAGTAGCTATTCTTGGAATACTTTCTTTGATAGCTGTACCTAATGTGTTAAAATATTTGAACGAAAGTAGAAAAAGAGCAATGATTACTCAAGAAAATACAATACTTGACGCAGCTAATTTATATATAACTGATTATTGTTCTTCAACTAAATTACATGATGGTATGTGTCCTGATAGTTATGAAAATAATGAAGAAAGTAGTGAAAAATATATTTGTTTAAGTGATTTACAAAATACATCTAATAGCTATGCTGAAACAGTTAAATATAAAGGAAAAGAATGTAAAGGTATCATTGTTTATGATGGTAAGAATTCAAAAGGAAAAACTTATTTATATTGTGGGGATGATGGAAATTACGATTATATAACTGATAGTAGTTTAAATCCAGCTATGTATTCTAGATGTGGTATAGGATCTGCAGATTATAAGAGTGAAGCTTCTTCTACATGGGAAGATAGGGTATCTATGTTGCAAACTGCAAAGGGTGGTTTAGAACAAGTTGTTCAAATATCTAGCCGTATAAGTGAATTATTAAATAGTTGTAGTAACCCAACTAATTCTAGTGATGATAAGAAACTAATTAACGATGAGATCGTTCAATTAATACAAGAAATAGATGCTACTAGAACCACAACTCACTTTAATAATGTTTCTATTTTAAGTGATAGTTCAACATATAAAGATTATATGATTTATGATTTAAGTGATAGTAATCTTGAGAGTATTAGTTGTACTAGTTATAATAGTAATTATTTAAAATATGCTGAAAGTTATAAAAGAAAAATGGACTTAAATATAGTTAGTATTGATGCTAATATATTAGAGTCTGGTGAGTTAGCTGGTTTTATTGAATGTACTGATGAAGATTGTGTAAAAACTATAGTTAGAAACATATTAACTTATATGTTACAAGATGCTAATAATGCTATTAATGCTACTGATTTGAAGAGAGAAGAATATAATATTGAATATACTACATTCTTTAAAGCTTTAAATCATATTGCTGAGATAAGTGAAAATAGTAGTTATTCTACAAGTTCTTTAAAATTAGATAGTACTAATTTGACTACTAGTAGTAATGCTACAAATGCTAAAACATTAATAACAAATATAATTTCTAATTTAGGATAGTGATGTTTATGAAAAAAGAAGGATTTACTTTAATTGAAATATTGGCTGTAGTAGCTATTCTTGGAATACTTTCTTTGATAGCTGTACCTAATGTGTTAAAATATTTAAAAACTAGTCAAGAACAAGCTATGATTACACAAGAGAATACTATAGCTGATGCTGCTAACTTATATAATGAAGACTATTGTATTCATCCAATTGGTAATCGTACTTGTGGAGTATGTACTAAGAGTGATACAATTTCTTATGTTAAACTTTCAGTATTAAAAAACTTAAGTCTTATAGATGAAGTTAAATTTAAAAATTCACCTTGTGATGGAGTAGTAGTTTGGGATTCAGAAGCTAGAACTAAAAAAACATATTTAGTATGTGGAAGTGACTATGCTACTGATAGTACTGTTAATATTGATAGTGAATATCCTGGATGTTAAGTATAATAAAACGGAAAATTAGTTTTCCGTTTTTATTTGTATTGGTTTATTTTGAATTTCTTTTAAAGTTATATCTTCATAAATAATAGAGTAGATGTCAGTTACTCTTTTTTCTATTTCTAATGATTTGTACTTAGTTGTATCATAAACATTTAATATAGGTAGATTTAATGTACTTTTAATACTGCTTAAGTGTTTTTGACCATTGTTTGAAAAGCCCAATATTCTGATATATTCTGGTGTTTTAAATAAACTATTTTCATCTTTTGTGAATGAACAAAGGATGTGGTTTAACATTCTTGATATTTTATTGTATGTGTATCTTTTTGTTTTTATATTTTGAATTAATTCTTCTAGTGATGAAGAAGAGTAAATATATTTTTTGATTCTATTATTTATTCCTTCTTCTACATCTACATATTTATCTAGGTTTTGTTCTGAAATTATTTTGTATTTTAAATAATTGAAGTATTTATTTTGAATTGTTTTGTTTTTTAGTATTTGATATGTTGCGAGTGGTACATTATTTTTTATATCTATATCATTTTTTATTTTGTTTCTTATGTTTGATGCTGAGATGATGTTTTCGTTTGATTCTAAATCATGATAGTTATTTGTTCTTTTTATTATGAATGGTTTTATCTTGTAGTTATTTTTGTATATTGATTTTAAGTAGCTTAGTGCTAGTAAATCGTTTGGCTCTAATATTTCTATGTTTATTAAGCCTTTTAAGGTACGATTTAAAGCAGTAGGATAACTAATTCCTTCTTGCATGTATTCTTTTACTTTGATATCAAATTCTTTGTTATACAGCTCTGTTTTTGCACATTTTATTAAATTGCCTAAGTTATTATTTTCACTTCCAAAGCATAATTCTTCTATTTTTAATTCATTTAATAATTTAAGTGATGATTCAGCAAATATATCACTACTTTGTACTGCATAAATATATGGTAATTCTATAACTATATCTACGTTATTTTGTAATGCTATTTGTGTTTTTTCCCATTTGTTTAGTATAGATATTTCTCCTCTTTGAGTAAACGATGTAGTTAGGCATACTATTATTATTGAATCTGGGTATTTTTCTTTTATTTTGTTTATTTGATATAAGTGTCCATTATGAAATGGATTATATTCTGCGATTATACCAATTGTTTTCATTTAAATCTTCCTATTCTTTTAATTAATGCACTTACTGAAGTAGTTGTTTTTAGTTTTTGTTTATAGAGTAGTGGAGAAGATATTAGCATTTTATAACCATCATATTCTAATAACATTTCTATGTCATTTTTTTCATCACCTACTGTTATTATATCTTGATGTGGTATATTAAATCTTTCACTTATAAATTGTATTCCTTCTACTTTATTAGTTTCACTACTAACTAAAACACTATTAAATTTTGACATAGATGATAAAAATGATAATTCATTTTTTATTTTTTCTGCTTCTTTAGCATTTCTTATTTGAAGAGTAAATAATATTTCTATAACTTCGTCATAGTTTTTTGTTTCTTCTCCATAAACATTTAATAATACTATTTTTTTAACATATCCTAGTTTATTTAAATATGCTAATGTTTTTAATATTGCTTCTTTACTAATAAGTGTACTTTTTAATAATCTATCTTTTTTATCAAATATAGCGAGTCCATTACTACATATTAAATAATCATAGCTGATTTTATAATAATTTGTTTGCTGTTTTATTGATCTAAAACTTCTACCAGTTGCGAAAGCAAATTGATTTCCTTTTCTTCTAAATTTATCTACTGCGATACTGTTTCTATATGTTTCACTAGATTCAGTTGTATCAAATGTACCATCATAATCACTTACTAATAATTTCATAATATCTTCATTCCTTCATCATGATTATAACAAAATTGGTTCTTTTTAGCAATTTTTATAAGAAAATAGTTAAATTTACTTGATATTTTTATTTATTTATGAGAAAATATCTAGGCAAATGAGAAATTAACTCGAATGTTGATGCGTGAAGGAGGAATAAAAATGAAATTAGATATTACTTTATTTGGTGCTTTACCTTTTAGAAGAATTAGTAAAACTGCTAAAAGACAAAGAAGAACTCATTTAAAGAAAGATGCTCCTACTGTAGCTACTTGTAGTAATTGTGGCGCTCCACTTGCTCCACATAGAGCTTGTACTAAGTGTGGTTACTATAAAGGAAAAGAAGCTATTAAAGTTAATAAAGAAGAAAAGTAGTCAACAAACGTTGACTTTTTTATTTATATTTAAGTGTTTTTTTGATATAATTATTTTTAGGATGTGATAATATGAAAGATGTTGTAGAAGCAATTATTGAAATACCTAATGGTTCTAGAAATAAATTTGAGATTAAAGATGGTAAGATTAAATTAGATAGAGTTTTATATTCTTCTATGTCTTATCCTGCTGAATATGGTTTTATAGATAATACTTTAGCTAAAGATGGAGATCCACTTGATATATTGGTTATTGGTAGTGAACCTTCTTATCCAGGATGTGTTATTCCTGCTAAAGTTATTGGAGCATTAAAAATGTTTGATAATGGAAAAGAAGACTATAAAATTATTTCTGTAGTAGCAGTAGATCCAAGATATAATGATGTAAATACTTTAGATGATTTATCTTCTTTTGTACTTGATGAGATTAAAAACTTCTTTGAAAATTATAAAACATTACAAAATATTCCAGTTGATGTTTTAGATTATTATGGAAAAGAAGAAGCATTTAAAGTAATTGAGTCATCTAAACAAAGATATAATGATTTGAGGAAAAAATAATGAGAAATGGTGTAGCAATATTTATTGTAGTGATTATAATAGCTCTTATAGTTATTATTTTAAATCCTAATTTTGCTAGTAATGAAGAAACTAAATTAAATGAAGAGATTAAGACTAATGAAAAGAATGTTAAATTTGCTAGTGTTAATTTTATTGAGACTTATTATGTTAATGAACTTAATTCAAAATATAAGAGTGCTTTTATGACTGAATATGTTTTAAAACATTCTGATAATGATTATTTATGTGTTACTTTTGATGCTTTGAAGAGATATAAAAGTATAGTTGATGTAAAATATAATAATGTGTCATGTGATGGATTTGTTTATTTAAAGAAGAAAGATGTTTATAATCATGCTGTGTATTTTTATTGTGATGGAGAATATGTTTCTGAAAATTATAATATGATAAATGAATTAGATTGTTTTTAGGAGGAGTTATGGCAAATAATATAGTTAATAAAAAATATAATAAGAAAAGTGATTTTATTCAATTTGTTGTTGGACTTATAGTTTATGCTGTTGTTTTAATGATTACTGAATCTTTATTTATAGGAATTGAGATAAAGAGTTTTCTATATGCTTTAATAGCTGCGTTTATTTTAGATTTATTAAATTATACAGTTAAACCTGTACTTATTTATTGGACATTACCACTTAGTATATTGAGTTTTGGAATAGCTTATCCAATTGTGAATATGATTATTTTGAAATTATGTGATATTTTGATGGGGAGTGCTTTTAATATTCATGGTTTTTTTGCAACATTCTTTATAGCTATATTTATTAGTTTTATGAGAATACTTTTAGATAATATTATTACTAAGAATGTAGGAAGAGGGTAATTATATGGATCCAGTGCTTTTTTCAATAGGCGGACTTGAAATTAGATGGTATAGTGCATTAATATTAGCTGGTGTTTTTGTAGCGTACTATTTGATTATTAGAGAAGCTAATAGATTTAAAATTAAATATGACTTTATTTTTAATTTGATATTTTGGGTTTTAATAATGGGTATTATTGGAGCTAGATTATTTTTTATTATATTTAGTTGGGATTATTATTCAAAGAATTTATCTGAAATATATAAAATATGGAATGGTGGTTTAGCTATTCATGGTGGGATTATTGCTGGACTTATTACATTAATATTATATTGTAAAAAATATAAGGTTGATATTTTAAAGATTACTGATATATTTGCTCCTGCTTTGATAATTGCTCAAGCTATTGGTAGATGGGGTAACTTCTTTAATAGTGAAGCTTATGGTAGTACTGTTAGCTATCAGACTTTAGTTAATATGAAAATAATACCTCAATTTGTAATAGATAATATGTATATAAATGGTAGTTATCATTTACCTATGTTTTATTTTGAATCTATTGCTTGTTTAATTGGTTTTATTATTTTAATGATTATTAGAAGAAGAAAATATATTAAAAAAGGACAAATTGTGTCTATTTATTTGATATGGTATGGTATTGTTAGAGGAATTATAGAGACATTTAGAACTGATAGTTTAATGATTGCTAATGTTAAAGTTGCTCAAGTATTAAGTGTTATTATGATATCTGCTGGTGTATATATATTCTTTACACAAGCTAAGAAGCCTAAACTTGATGATCTTTATAATAGTGTTGATGAAGAAATTATCTTTTAAAAGGGGATGAATATTATGTATGATGCTATAATTATTGGTATGGGTCCTGCTGGTATGAGTGCTGGAATTTATGCTAAGAGGGCTGGACTAAATGTATTAATGATTGATGAGAGTGCTCCTGGTGGACTTTTAAATAAAATAACAATAGTTGAAAATTATTTAGGATTTAAGTCTATTAGTGGACCAGATTTAGCTTCTAATATGTTTGAACATATATTGAATGAAAAAGTACCATTTAAATTAGCTAAAGTTACTAATGTTGTAGAAGAAAATGGAATAAAGAAAGTTACTACTACTAAAGGAGAATTTACTTCTAAAGGATTAATTATTGCTACTGGAAGAAAACCTCGTAAGAGTGGTCTTATAAATGAAAATAAATTTATTGGAAAAGGAATTAGTTATTGTGCTATTTGTGATGCACCATTATTTAAAGATAAAAAAATATGTGTTTTAGGTGGAGGAAATAGTGCATTTGAAGAAGCATTATATTTAAGTAAGTTTGCAAGTGATGTGACTATTATTACTAAATATGAAATAACTGCAGAAAAAAAACTAGTTCAAGAAGTTAAAGATAAAAATATTAATATTATTAATAATGGAGCTAATGAATTTTTTGGAGAAGATACTTTAAAGGGTATTATATTAGATGATGGTTCATTCTTAGAATGTGATGGCGCTTTTGTATATTATGGATATGAATCTGATACTTCGTTTATTAGAAGTCTTGGTGTAGAAAATATAAATGGATATATAATAGTTAATAATAAAATGAAAACTAATATTGATAAAGTATATGCATGTGGCGATATTATTAAAAAAGATGTATATCAAATAGTGACTGGTGTAAGTGAAGGAGCTATTGCTGCTATACAATTAAAAAATGATTTAAAGTAGGGTATTATGTTAGAGATAGTTGTTACTGGTATAGTTTGTATTATTGATTTTATATTAATGATAATATTTGTTAAAGATTATTCTGATGCAGTACTTTTATTTCAAATATTTTCATTTATATCACTTTTTATATTTTATATGTTTAAATATAAAAAGAAATATATTAGTTATAAAGTGATACTTACATCATTTTTGATATTTCTTGTTAGTGCTGTCGTGATGTATATATTATTAAAAAGTGAAAAGTATACTTTAGGTACTGATATTGGTGCTTTAGCTACATTTTTAGGTATTATGTTTTTCTATATTATAGATGCTCTTTATATAGTTATATTATTGCTTATGAATTTGTTAAAATTTATTGTAAATAAAATTAAAAAAGTATGATAAAATATTTTTAGTTTTTTGGAGGAATTATGCTAGTATATGGTAAGAATGTTATAAATGAAATATTAAATAATAATACTAAAATATATAAAGTATTTTTAGATAATAATTTTAAAGATGAATTGTTATTAAATAGAATTAATAAAAGAAATTTAAAGAAGTTTCATATGGATAAAAATAAATTAGATAAGATGTGTGGTAATAGTACTAATCAAGGTATTGCTGCTGATATTGAAGAGTATAAATATTTAGATATTAAAGCTCTTGAAAATGATAATGATGCATCTTTTGTTGTTATGTTAGATTCTATTGAAGATCCTCATAATTTTGGAGCTATTATACGTACATGTGAATGTGCTGGAGTAGATTATATAATTATTCCAAGAAATAGAAGTGTAAGTGTTAATTCTACTGTTTATAAAACTTCTTGTGGAGCTTTAGCTAATGTTAAAATTATTGAAGTTGTTAATCTTACTAATACTATTACTAAATTAAAAGATTTAGGTTTTTGGGTATATGGTGCTGAAGCTAATGGAAAAAATTATTCTAATATAAAGTTTGATACTAAAACTTGTTTAGTTATTGGAAGTGAAGGGCATGGGCTTAAACAAATAGTAACTAAGAATTGTGATGAAATAATTAGTCTTCCAATGAAAGGTAAAATAAATTCTTTAAATGCTAGTGTTGCATGTGGAATACTAATTTATGAAATAATGAAATATAAATAGGTGAAAGATGGATTATAAAGAATTAAATGATAATGAATTAGTTTATCTTTGTTGTGAAAATAGTGAAGAAGCTTATAATACTATAATTAATAAATATAAACCTATTATACTTAGTACAGTTAAACAATATATGAAAGAATTAAATATTGTTGGAAGCGAAATTAATGATTTTTATCAAGAAGGATTAATTGGTTTAATGACTGCGATTAATACTTATGATGAAACAAAAGATACTACTTTTTATACTTATGCGACTAAATGTATTAAAAATAATATGCTATCTTCTGTTAGAAAAAGTTTTAGTAAAAAGAGTAAAATATTAAATGATAGTTATTCTTTAGATAAGATGATAGATGATTCTAATTTAGACTTTTATGATGTTTTTAGTGATGAAAGAAGTAATCCTTTAAATATTTTATTTGAAGAAGAAGAAGGAAAAGTATTACTTAATAAACTTAAAGATATGTTTAGTAGTGGTGAAAAAGAAATATTTGAATATAAAGTTCTTGGTTTATCAAATGCTGAAATTGCTGAAAAGATTAATAAAAGTAAAAAGTATGTTGAGAATACTATGTTTAGAATTGGTAAAAAATATCGAGAATTAATGAATAAAAAATAATAAGTTACTTTTAAAGTAACTTTTTGTATGTTATAATTTTGTAGTGAGGATGATGTTATGTTTGATTATTTAAAAGGAAAAATTACTAAACAATTAGCAAATTATATTGTTATAGATGTTAATGGTGTTGGATATAAAGTTTATACTCCTAATCCATATAAATTTAAAGAAAATGAAGAAACTATAGTATATGTATATAATCATATAAGAGAAGATGAAAATTCATTGTATGGTTTTAGTAGTGAAGATGAAAGAGATTTATTTTTAAGACTTATAGATGTTAAAGGACTTGGACCTAAAATGGCTATGCCAATACTAGCAACTGGATCTATTAATGGAATAATTGACGCTATTGATAGAGAAAATATATTATATTTAAAGAAGTTTCCTAAGATTGGTGAAAAGTTAGCTAGACAAATAATATTAGATTTAAAAGGAAAACTTGTTATGAGTGAAGGAAGTAGTGAATCTAATGATGAATTAGTTTTAGCTCTTGAAGCTTTAGGTTATAAAACAAATGATATTAAAAATATTGTTGTTAAAGTTGATAAGACTTTAAGTATAGAGAATCAAATTAAAGAAGCATTAAAATTATTATTGAAGTGAGGTATAGATTATGATAATTGGAATTGATATGGATGACACTATTTGTTCTACTAATGAAAGAATACTTGTTGAAGCAGATAAATATGATAAAGAAGTTTTAGGTGGCAGTGGTGTTAAAGATAAAGATGCTTATGAATTTACTGAAATGATGGATTGGGAAAAAGATATGAAAGGTAAATTCTTTGCTGATAGACTTGAATATATTATGGATAATGCAGAGATAAAAGAAGGTGCTAAAGAAGTAATTAATAAATTACATGAAGATGGTGCTAAAATAATTATTATATCTTTTAGAAAAGGCAAATATATTACTGATCCATATATGCTTACTAAGAATTGGTTAGATAGACATGGTATTCATTATGATAAGATATATGTTGATACTGGTAGTAAGGTTGATGAATGTGTTGAAAATGAAGTTAATCTATTTATAGATGATAAAGAAAGTCATTGTGAAGAAGTTAGTGCTGCTGGAGTTGATGTGTTATTATTTACTAATCAATATAATCATGATGAAAATAGATTTAAAAGAGTTGATTCTTGGTATGATGTAGAAAAATATATTAAGGAGAAATATAATGGATGAGAGAGTTGTTACTAATCATGAATTAGAAGAAGATACTTTTGAGAAAAGTATTAGACCTGACTCTTTTGATGAATATATTGGACAAACTGATGTTAAAGAAAATATAAAAGTATTTGTTAAAGCTGCTAAGTTAAGAGGTACAAATTTAGATCATGTTTTATTATATGGTCCTCCTGGGCTTGGTAAAACTACTTTAGCACATATTATTGCTAATGAACTTGGTAGTAATATTAAGACTGCTAGTGGTCCTACTATTGAGAAGAGTGGAGATTTAGCTGCTATACTTTCTACTTTAGAGCCAAATGATGTTTTATTTATTGATGAAATACATAGAATACCTAGATATATTGAAGAAATATTATATAGTGCTATGGAAGATTTTAAGCTAGATATTATTATTGGTGGTGAAGGACAAAGTAGAAGTATTAAAATAGATTTACCTCCTTTTACATTAGTTGGAGCAACTACTAGAAGTGGTGACTTGTCTAGTCCACTTAGAGATAGATTTGGAATCATTTCTAAGCTAGAATTCTATACTGATGAAGAATTAGCTATGATAGTTAAAAGAAGCTCTAGAGTGCTTAAATTTAATATTGATGATGATGCTGCTCTTGAGATTGCTATTAGAAGTAGAAAGACTCCACGTATAGCAAATAGACTTTTAAAAAGAGTTAGTGATTTTGCATTAGTTGATGGAAAAGATATTATTGATTTAGAAATTACTAAGAAGGCTCTTGAAAGATTAAAGATAGATGAAAGTGGTCTTGATAATGCTGATAAAGATTACTTACTTAGTATCATTAATAAATTTAATGGTGGTCCAGTAGGAATAGAATCTATTGCTTCATCTATTGGTGAAGAAGTGACTACTATTGAAGATGTTATTGAACCTTTCTTATTACAAGAAGGATATGTTAAAAGAACTTCTAGGGGTAGAATTGTTACTCCAAAAGCATATAAAAAATTTAAAATAAATGAACAAAGAACTTTATTTGATTATGATATATAGGGTGTAGGTTGATAATTATGTTTCAAGAAAGTGAATATTATAGTTTTATTGAAATAGGTAAAAATAAAGCTAAAGATGTTTTAGCTTTATTTTTTGGTAGGCTTGGATATAGTGATTTATTTAATCATTTATTTGATATAGAAATATATATTGACTATAAGGGAACTATTACGTATGAAGACTCTAGTGCTGTTTATAATCATGATAGTAATATTGTTAATGATTCTTTAAGTTCTAGTGAAGAAAGAAAATTAGAACATAGTAATTCTTTACGTTATCATAGTATATGGATTAATTATGATTATCTTAGAACTTTATATAATGAGTATGTTGATGGAAGTGAATCTAGAAAGAAAAGTGCTATACTTGTTTTATGCGAAACAATTATTCATGAAATGATTCATGAGAATAGAGCTGTTTTAAGAAAATATGATAATACTTTAAATAATCTTGATTATATTTATGCTTCAGATGAAAAAGAAAAATCTGTTAATTTTAAATATAATGTAGGTTTACTTAGAAGTGAAGTTGAAAAGTTATATTCTCTTGGTGATTTAACTAATGAAACATTAATTTCTTCTTGTAGAGGACTAGAAAATTATGATGTTTATTATAATCCTAGTGTTAAATTATTTATTATTAAGTCTATTGATGGTAATGTTATTGATCAAATAGATGACGCTATAATATATGGTTATGATGATGAAACTTATTTATCTTCTAGTTTTTATAATAAAAGAGGTATAAATGATAAAATATATGAACCAAAAGAAATTGTTAGGACTAGAATATCAAATCAAAGAGGTATAGAAGAAGGTCTTACTGAAGCTTTAACTAATATGATATTTAATTCTAGTTTTTATGATGAGTTTGACCTAGAAGAAGAAGCTAATACTGTAATTCATGATAATCAAATAAGACTTTATGTTAAGGCTGCTTGTCATATATATAAAGCTTTTGGATATGATTTTATGAATTGGTTTATACTTTCTTGTTATGAAGATGAGTATATAGATATGTTAGAAGATATTTTTGGTGAATATTATGAAAGAGTATTAGAAATATTTAGTCATTTATATTATACTAATAATGATAGAAAACACATAAGTGAATATTATGAATTATTAAATATTATTAAATGTGTTAAAAAAAGTAAAAAGTTGGTTTGACTTTTTACTTTTTATATAATTCTTTTTTGTAATTTTCTATTATTTCATTCATAAGTGTAATGTAGTTTTTATTTTCATTTCTTTCTTCATCACTTAGTGTAAATAAATTATTTATAGCTACTTTAACTAAACTATTGTCTGTTACTAGTTTTTCTTGTTGTTCATTAAATTCGTCACCTTCGATATAATAAATATATTGAATACTTTTATCTGATATTGCTTTTTTAGCATCTGAATAAGCTCTATCTATTGCATCGTTGTTAGTATCAAGTGATATAACGTTTATATTATATTTAGTTAAATAATTAAATACATTGCTTGTAGTAAGAATAGTGTTATAGTTACCATTTTTACCTATATCATATAAAGCTACATCTAATTCTGATACTTTTTCATTTAATAAGTTATAATTCTTTTCTATATTTTCTTTTTTATAAACATTACTTGTATAATCGATTAATCCAGATTTAATATTACTACATAGCATTAAATAGTTTGAAGGATCTAACCAAGAAGAAGTAATTGTTGTTGATGCTTGTAATCCTTTAGTAGCATCTATTATTTGAAGATTTCCATTTTTATTAAGTAAGTCTCTTGCTAGATATCCTTCGTTTGCAATACCTGAATAGATAAATTTTTCACCTTTAGAATAAATATCTTTTTTCTTTTCAGTTACTTCATATTTAGTGTCAGCTCCGTTAGGATAAACACTTGATATCTTACCATAATCGCCATATAACATACTTGTTGCATATTCAATTGGATAAGATGTTGTATAAATAAGTTTGTCACTAAAGTCATCATTAAAACTACATCCACTAAGTAATAGTATACCTATTAATAAAATACTAAATTTTTTCATTCTATTCTCCTTTTATTACTGGGTCATAACCAATCTTACCAAATGGATGACACCTAAGTATTCTTTTTATTCCTTTAAATATTCCCTTTAATCCATAAATATTCAAACATTCTTTCATATATTCACTACATGTAGGAGTAAATCTACACATTTGATGACTATGAAGAGGAGTTATTTGATATATTTCAATTAACTTTATCAATAATTTTGTCATACTACAATTATATAATATTAATTAAAAAAAATAAATATTATAAAGAAAATATTACTTGTTCATTTACTATTATATTTTTATTATGTTATAATTGAGTAGTGATAAGTATGAAGAATATATATAAAAAATATGGTATTAAATTTAAAGATGAGAAGCTAATAAGTACTGCTTTAACTCATTCAAGTTATTCTAATGAACATGGTGGTGAATGTTATGAAAGACTTGAATATTTAGGTGACGCTGTTTTAGAAATAGTGTGTAGTGATTATTTATATAATAATACTAATTATCCTGAAGGTGAAATGAGTAGACTTAGAAGTTTATATGTTTGTGAGAATGCTTTATATGAATATTCTAA
Source organism: uncultured Mycoplasmatota bacterium (assembly GCA_900556025.1). The sequence goes on along the minus strand of USNG01000013.1, from coordinate 2,281 downwards.
GGAAATAGATTTAAAAAAATATATTTATTTAGGTAATGGAATGAGTGAAGCAAATAAAACTATTATTGCTGATGTATTTGAAGCTACTATGGCTGTTATATATTTAGAAAATGGTCTTAATGCAGTTAAAAGAGTATTTCATGAATTAATTGTTCCATATATTGATAGACAAGAAGATTTCTTAATGGATTATAAGAGTTTACTTCAAGAAAGTGTTCAAACAGTTAAAAAGAGTGTTGAATATAAATTAATAGATGAAAGTGGACCTGCTCATAATAAGACATTTAAAGTAGAAGTTATTATAGATGGACTTATATATGGAGTTGGAAGTGGTTCTTCTAAAAAAGAAGCTGAACAAAATGCAGCTAAAGAAGCATATAACAAAAGAGCGTAAATTCATTTTTGACTAATGCGCTTTTCTTTTTATTATGCTATAATAATTAAGTAATAAAATAGGATGTGAGTATCGTGTATATTAAAGAAATACAAATTAATGGTTTTAAATCGTTTGCTGATAAATTAACTATAGAATTAGATCCTACTTTTACAGGAATAGTTGGTCCTAATGGAAGTGGTAAAAGTAATATAGTTGATGCTATTAAATGGGTTTTAGGAGAACAAAGTATTAAGACACTTAGAGGTTCTAATAATATGACTGATGTTATATTTAATGGTTCTTCTTCACGTAATCCTGCTAATTTTGCATCTGTTATGATTACTTTTGATAATACTGATAGGACGCTTAATATTGATTATAATGATGTATCTGTTAAAAGAGTTGTATATAAAACTGGAGAAAATGAATATTATATCAATAATGAAAAATGTAGACTTAAAGATATAACTAATTTATTTTTAGATTCAAGATCTTCTAAAGAATCATTTAATATTGTTCCTCAAAATAAGATAGATCAAATATTAAGTGAAAAACCAGAAGAAAGAAGAGTTATATTTGAAGATGCTGCTGGTGTGTTAAAATACAAGAAGAGAAAAGAAGAAAGTTTATCTAAACTATATAAAACACAAGATAATATAGAAAGAATAAATTTAATAATAAATGAGAATAGTGAAAATTTAGTACCACTTGAAGAAGCTGCTAGAAAAGCACGTGAATATAAAGAAGTTACTAGTGAACTTGAAAGTGTTGAAATAGCTTTAATTGCTAATGATATAACTGTTTTAAGTACTAAAGTTGAGAATGATTCTAATGCTAAACTTAAATTAGAAGAAAAATTATCTAAATTACAAGCTAATTCTACTAATGAAGAAACAGAAGCAGAAAAAATAAAAGTTAGACTTTTAAATATTGATGAAAATATTAAATCTACTAGTGCTTCTATATTTAAAATTAATGAGAGTTTAATTGCTTTAAGTAATAAAAAGACTTTAATAACTGAAAGAAATAAATATGATAAAGAAAGTGAAACAGTTAAAAATAATTTAATTGCTTTAAAGGATAGGGAAGGTTCTTTAAGAAATAATATATCTTCTAGCAATTTAGATATTAAATATTTAAATGATGAAATTAATAATTTAAATGAAAAATTAAGTTCATTAAATAATGAATATAATAGTGTTAATAGAGAAAAAGAAAGAGCAACTTTTGAACTTAATTCTAAAAGAAAAGATTTACTTGATAGAAATAATAAGATTGATATTCTTGAAAATAATATATCTAATATGAATAAAATACCTTATAGTGTTAGATCAGTTATTGATAATCCTACTTTAAGAGGAATTCATGATATTTTAGGTAATTTAGTTAATACTAAGAGTGAGTATGTGACTATGCTTGATGTTGCTTTAGGTGCTTCTTCTAATAATATTGTTGTTAATGATGAAGCTTGTGCTAAAGAAGCAATTGATTATTTAAAGAGACAAAATAAAGGTAGAGCTACATTCTTTCCACTTAATGTTATTAAACCTAAAAGTATTGAACCAGAAATACTTAGGAATATTAGTAATATAATTGGTTTTATAGGAATAGCAAGTGATTTAGTGACATATGATAATAAATATTATAATATTGTTATGAATCAACTTGGAAATATAATTGTTACTGATAATATTACTTCAGCAATAGCTATAAGTAAGAAAATAAATCATAGATATAGAGTTATTTCTTTAGATGGTGAGCTTATTCATGTTGGTGGTGTTATGACTGGTGGAAGCATTAAAACTAATAGTTCATACATCTCTGATAAATATGAGTTAGAAAAGCTAAAAAATAGTTTAAATATTATAAACAATGATATAGTTGAAGCTGAAAAGAAAGTTAATG
>USNG01000012.1 GCA_900556025.1 uncultured Mycoplasmatota bacterium | reverse complement strand
CAGTTAATGTGCAACGATAATGTGATTGGGTTGCGTCATAATGTTCTCTCTGATCTTCATTGGTAACAAGATTTTGTATTTCAATTAAATACATTTTTTCAAAACGATCTTTATCAAGTTTTCCATCAAGATACTTGCTACAAGCTTCTTCATATGCATTCCGATATTGTTCTTCTGCACTTTCAAATGCTTTAATTAGTGTTTGGCTTGAAGGATTTTGTTCAAGTTCAAGTCCGTAATGTGCGATTTCACGAGAAGCAACATTTATTAGTTCTCTAAGTTGTATTTCTAGTTGACCTTGACCAGTTTTTGTCTGAATTTCGGATAATTCGTTTGTACGTTGTGTGAGGGCTTTGTTTTTTGAAAAGGTATATATTGAAAATATAAATGCACAGAATGAAATAATTGCCGAGATTATACTAATTGTAATACTTGTCATTTGTTTGCCTCCAAAAGTTACTGTTTCTTTATTATTGTTTTTATTTGAGAAATTAATGCTAAAATTGCTTGATTTTCGGCATGTTCTAAAATGGGGTAAAACTCCGTCCAGTTCTCTTCCATTAGAGTGATAAGCTCTAATTTATATTTTTCGGATACGGGTTCTTTGCTTTCAGAATAAATCAGACCATTAATAGAATTTGCAATTTCGGTTACTGTTTCTGAGGTAGGACTGTTGCAAAGTTTCTTGCAATAATATTTTGCTCTTTCTTTTTTCGTCATTGATGCCATTTTTTTATCTCCTTATAATCTATTTTTGTTTTTCCCATTCAGCCCTCATAATTTCATTTCTCATTTTTAATCTATCTTCTTCAGATATTCCAGAAAAATCTGTTTTGGTAATAGGAAAATCTTTATAACTAGCAATTAATCGCTTTTTTTCTGAATCATAATAATCCTGAGGATAATCATAATTAATCAATCGACTGTGCAGTTCATAGACTTTTTTGATCATAGCACAGATATCCTGGCTATAAATATTGTCTGGATTATGCTTGTTCTCACAATGGTAGAACATCATCTGGATCCAGTTTCGATCTGTATCATCGGTTTCAGTACCATCTTCAATGTCCACTCTATCATGAACAATTGTTTTGCATGAAAACTCTTTTGTTTCATATAGATCAAAAAGAAAATTCATGACATCTCCAAGAGAATTCATATGTGATTGCTCATCTCTGCCGCATAGCCAATCCATAGAAACATTACACTTATCTGCGATATTTATTACTACATCAACTGTTGGTTTGTTTCGACCACTTTCATATGCCGATAATGTAGGCTGCGGAATAGACATAAACTCAGAGAACTCTTTCTGAGTTTTTTTCATTATAATGGTTCGTAAATTCTTAAGGCGTTCTCCAAAGATATTATCTTTATCACCATCTAATATGCTCATATCGATCCTCCATTAATTTGGTTGAGTTTATTCTAAATCCCATTATAACAGATGAAACAGAATATTAATATAGAAAAATAAAAAATATTATAAAAACTAATATTGACAATGAATGATAATATGATATACTTATAAATGAGGTGATATTAATGGCAACTATTGATGAGAGAATCGAAAAATTAGAAGAAAAAATGAAAGAAAAAAATATTGATTTAAATACTATTTCTGAAATTACTGGCTTATCAATGAAAGAAATAGAAGATTTATAATATTATTTGAGATTGATTTATTCAATCTCTTTTTAATCAAAATTAAAAAAGAGAATTTCTTCTCTAATTCATTTTAACTTTAATAACTATATCATTTACCATATCAAGAATAGTATCTTTATGAACACTTTGACTATAAAAATGATATGTACTATAATCATAAATATCAACATTTTGATTAGTATCAACATCAACAAATTGTATTGTTTTGTTATTATTACTAGCAAATGTCTTAATATCACTAACGCTATATGTAGAAAGGTTAGGCATAGTTTTAATTTTTTCCTGAACATATTTATCTTGACCAATAATTGTGCTCTCATAAGGTTTATTTAAGTCAAATGAGATACTTTTAATTAATGTATAATTACTTTTACCTAAATTAATATTCATTTCATTTTTTATATCTTTAATACTTCCTGTATATGGAATAGTAACCGCAGGATATGATTTAGAAGAAGGCTCATATACAGTTTTCCATGCATTATAACCTTTAAGCTGTAATCTTTGCACATTTACAAGTTCAGTAGTATCAGAAATAACTAGTGATTTAGCTAAACTATATAACGATAACACGTCATCTGTTGTAACATTAGTTTGGAAATTACTGCTTATTTTTTCAAGAATATTAACAGCTTGATTAGGATCAGTCAATTTAGTAGCAGCTTTAACTATACCCATAATAACTTTCATTTGATTTTTTCCTCTTTGATAATCATTTCTTACACCTTCAGTATAAGTAGGGCAATATTGTTTCATTTTTTTAGAATCCTTAGCACTATGTCTATTTCTAGCTAAAGCTAATGCTTGTTCACCATTCAAATGTTGTTTTCCTTTTTCTATATATTGTGTATTATTTCCCCATTTTCTACTACTATTTTGTTCACATAGTGAATATGGAACATCAACATCAATTCCACCAACAGCATCCACTAATTGCACAACACCTTTAAAGTTAATTTTAGCATAATAATCAATATCAACATCAAATAAATTTTCAATTGTTTTAACAGCACAGCTACTTGAACTTCCCCATGTAGTAGTATTGATACGTCTATAAGCATTACCTGAACAAGCAGTCTTTAAATACATGTCTCTTGGCACAGAAGTAAGTGTAGCTCTAAGAGTATTAGGATTAAATGTAACAAGTAATAACACATCAGCATTATATCCAGAAGTAACACCATCTTTTGAAGAATCAACACCTATTAATAACATAGTAAATGGTTTATTTAAAGAAGAAGTTTCACTTTTAATATTTTCTTCTTTTGAAACATATTCTTTAGAAGTCTCATATAAAACAACTGTATCTTCTTCAATATTTTCATATCCATCTAAAGTATAAAACATATCAATATAATTTGAACTAAAGAATGCTGCTTCAATTTCTTTATTCTTTAAAGCATGAAGTAATTCCATAGTAGAATTATATTTAACTATTTTATTATTATTTTCTAATTTTAAGTCACCAATAATTTCTTTAGGAAGAACATATCCTTCAATATCATTTACATCTTCAATAATACCAATTTTATTATCATTTAAATCTTTGTAAGTTTTAAGTGTTTTATCATAGCTAACTAAACTACTATAATACATATTTTTATCTTTATTATAAGAATTTAAAGCTACATATATTTTATTTAAATAATAAAACCCAGTAAATTCTATTCCAACAATTAATAATGTAAAAACAATTAATGCTATAAATGATTTAGTATTTTTCTTTTTAATACTATTTAATAACAAATAGGATAGAAGTAAGAAAAAATAAATCAATATGATAGTTCCAAGTACTCTATAAAATGTTTCAACTCCTTTATAAAGTACCAATGCATAAATAATAAAACCTAAGCCCAGTAATTGTAATATAATAAGTAAAACGGTTACTAAAGCTCTAAATAACTTTTTCTTTTTCATAAATATCACTTTCTATTCATCGTCTTTTTCTAATTCTTGATCTTCCTCTTTATTTTTCTTTTTATCTTTATCCTTTTTATTATTTTTTTCTTTTTTCTCTTTTTTTATTCTTTCATCTTCTTTATTCTTTTTTATATCTTTTTCTATATCAATCATTATTTTTTTTCTTTTTTTATCCTTTTTAATTTTAGAAAATAACATAAATATAAGAATCAAAACAACTACACATGATTCAGCAAGTAATATAAATATTATCTTTTTATAAGAATCTGATTTTTCTTTATATAAATTTTCAAATTCACTTGAATAAGTTATTAGTGTATTTAGTTTTTCATCATAGATGTAATAGTCATTTTTACCATCACCTAAATTTCTAGCATGAACAATAGAGTAGTTACTATTATCTGTTTTCATAGCTTGAAATTCAATATCATTTATTTTAACATTAGTTTTTTTATATGTACTTCCAAAATCTTTATCTATATCTAATGGATATATTTTTATTTGATTTAATTTTACTTCACTATAGAAACTATATTTATTATTTTTTTCATCATATAAGAATAGTTTAATATCTCCATCACTATTTTTTAAACCAACTAGAGTAAAATTATTTAATTCATTATAGAATGCTGGGATTTTTTGATCGTTTATTGTTATTTCTTTCTTTTCATAATCACTAGGACATTCTAAATTACTTTCTCTTTTAACAACTACATATTTATTGTTATCTATTTCTACTTCAATAGGATTAGGATCAGTAACATTAATAGTTACTGTATATGTTCTAGTGCTTCCATTTTCAGCAGTAACAACTATATTTATTTTATTATCACCTTCAGAAACATCATGATTACCACAACCACTTACAGAAGCTTTACTATCAGTTACTGAACATTTAACATTTACTGATGTAGTATTACTATCAGCATTAGTTGTATAATTTAATGTATCACTTTTAAATGAAGGACTTAATTCTAATCCATCAACACTTAAAGATTTTAATGTATTTACTTTAGAGTAGGAAGCTTCAAGTTCAGCTTGAGTGATTACTTTAATTGTTTTATGTCCAATTGATAAAGATAACTTTGATTCATCCCATGCTAATGCACCCGCACTTTTAACACTTATATTACTACTACCAGTACCAATTGCTTTAAATTTATATGTATAAGATTTAGATTTAATTTTCCCATCTCCAACATCAGCAATAGAGGATTCACCAGATATCATTTTAAGTTTTTTAGAATCATAACTAGGTGTAAATTCCCAAGAACCAAGTAATCCACCAGAAGATATTTTAATTGTTACTTTAAATTCCTTTCCAACAACTATTCTACTTGTACCTGATGTAATACTAATCGAAGCAGAAGCAGCATTAACAACTATTGTACCACTTATCATAATAAGTGTACTAACAATTATTAAACTCAAATATTTAAATAATTTTTTCATTTAATCCTCCTTATAAAGATTGAGCTCCTTTAATATGTTTTTGTATTTGTAATAAATCAAGAATAGTAACTTTACCATCACTAGAAGTATCACCAGCTATTAAGTATTCACCACTTAATGTTCTAACTCCCTTAATATGTTTTTGAACTTGTAATAAATCAAGAATAGTAATTTTACCATCACCAGAAGTATCGCCTTTAACTGATAAAGCATATGTTTTAGATTCAATACTTGTTTCGATTTGTAATTTGAATCCTGTGCCTATTATTGTATTATCATTAACATTATTATTTTTAGCATCAGTTATAGTAACATTTTTAGCTCCTGATTTAAATAAAGCAGTTCTTAATGTAGCAACAGTAGTATTATTTTTTAATTTAGTAGCATAATTTCCATTAACACTTAAAGCTGCATTTCCTATAGCTTGATCACAAGTAGTTGTATCATCAACTTTATGTACTGATAAAGTATATTTTTTAATTTCACCACTTTGTGCTTTTACAGTTATTGTTAAGTCACTTTCATCAGTTAACAATTCAATCTCGCCATTTCCACTTACTGTAGCTAAGCTACTACTAGAAGTAGCAATAATATTTATTTTAGTTGTTGCTTTTGGAATGTATACGTCATATGTTAATACATCACTATCAAAAGCAGGAGTAATATCAAAACCTTCTACAGAAAGATTTGCTAAGTCATTATTAGTATCACCTGAATTAGGTAGAGAAGAGTAAGCAGGCATATTATTATATACTGGAATTTCAAATATATAATTGTTATTAACTACATTTGCTTTAATATAAGAATTGAATGCTGTATTACCTTCAATAGCTGGAGCTTGAATATTTGTTTGATATTGATGTGTATAAGTATTGTAATAAGCATCAGGTGAAACATTAAATTTTTGATAATATAAAGTTCCTTGTCCTTTATTAACATATCCATTAGCTAAAAAACTACTTCCTTCAGTAATAGATGTCTCAATATTATTCCATAATTCACCATCTCTATTAATTAATTTAGCTGCATAGGCAAGTCCTCTAGTAATTGAACTATATTTAACACCATCAATTGTTTCTTCATAAGCACCAATATTAAAGAAATTATAAAATCCACTATTTTTTTGTCCTTTAAAAGTAAATTCGCATCCATTAGTAGAATCGCTTCCATCAGCACCAACTTCAAGTCTAATTCTACTTGCTATATGAACAGGACTAATTCTATTTTTACTTCCTGCGTTAACCATAGCATTAGTATAAATGTCATCTGATAGTTTACCACCTTGAAATATCGCTTTAACTAGAGAAGGGTATTTTTCTTTTAAACTATCATCATAATCTAGCTTTTCAAAAGCAAATATACGTTTATCGTTTAACCAGTTTCTAGGATCCATATAGAAAGCTATCACTTGCTCATTAACTTTATACCATCCACCTTTTTCAGCCATTACATTAGATGTCCTATAATTATTATTTGTTGTTTGCATATAGTTTTTACCAGCTTCACTACTAACAGAAGCCGAAAAATCTAAATTAGTATTTTTAGCAATGAAATTCCAATTAGGATATTTATTATGTAAGTAAACTAGGTAAGGCAAATATGAATCAGGAAATCCAGCTTCTCTTAATACTTTTTCATACTCACCATCACTAGCAGTTATATCTTGCTTCTTATCAACGTAAGTTGAACAAATATATCCAGTTGCATCACCATAATATCTTATCTTGTACCATGTATTTGATGAACAACCAGAATTATTTTTATTAACTTGTTCTAAAATTTCAACATTAACTCCTAAAGAAAGAGAATCGATACTTTTTGAACTTGTAGTTGCACTTTGTCTTATAGAAACATTATTTCCACTAACACGAGCAGAATAATCAACAACATTAATATTATCGAAAGAAGCATCAATAAATTTTACATAAATACTACAAACATAACCAATCTTATCATTATAACTAATTTTATACCATTTTTTGTCACAACCTTCACCAGTATATAATGTTTTATCTATAACACTAATTGAAGTATTACTATTAAGCGTAAATATTGCATCGTTATTAGTTCCAGCACCATTTCTTATTCTAACAGTGTTTCCTGTTATTACAGCGTCATAAGAAGCATATATTCTAAAAGGAATACAAAAGAAAAAAATAGAGAATAATAATATTGTAATGATATTTTTCTTCATATACTAATCCTTTCCATTCTTAATTATCATATATATTATAACAAATATAATAACTTTACGTTTAAAATATAGTTAATTTAAGTGTAACTTTACATAAATATAGAAAAATATTATTAATTGTTTTATAATTAAGAAAAGGAAGTGATTTGATGGCTTTTGAAGTTAATGGACACAACATCTTTCTTATAGTAAGTATTTGTTTTTTATCTTCTTTGATATTTGTTGAAATGATGAGAAGAGTAGCAATATTTTTAAAAGTATTAGATGTTCCAAACGAAAAGAGAAAGATTCAAAAAGAACCAGTTCCATTACTAGGAGGAATAGGAATATTCTTGGCATTTTTACTTGGATATATGCTTTTTGCTCCGAAGAATGATTTAATGTTATCAATATTAATATCAGCATTTTTAATAATGCTGCTTGGTCTATTTGATGATATGACTAAATGTGAAACACCTATGCCTAATAAATATAAAGTGATTGTTCAAGTTGTAGTTGCATGTATTGTAGTATTTTATGGTGGATTAGAACTTGAAAAGGCAAGCATCTTTGGAACTATGATTCACTTTGGAATATTTTCAAAACCATTATCTATCATTATAATTGTAGCAACTATAAATGCAATTAATTTAATAGATGGATTAGATGGCTTATGTGCTGGAATTTCTTCAATATATTTTTTAACAATTGCAATAATAGGATTTATCTTAAATAAATTTGGTGGCTTAGACATAATATTAAGTTTAATTATGTTAGGCTCTACACTTGGATATTTAGTACATAATTTTCCACCAGCTAAAATATATCAAGGAGATGCAGGAAGTACATTTTTAGGATTAATGATTGCAGTAATTTTCTTACTTGGATTTAAAACAACAACATTAACTTCATTAATAATTCCTTTATTAATATTAGCTATTCCTATTATGGATACATTATTCGCTATTATAAGAAGAAAATTAAAAGGACAAAGTATTGATCATGCTGATAAGGAACATATACATCATCAATTATTAAAAAAGTTATCAAAGAAAAGTACACTTTTAGTAATATATGCAATTAATATTTTATTCTCATTAACAACAATACTTTATACACTTGGAAATAAAAAAGAATTAATTATATGTTATGTTTTATTAGTATTTATAGTACTATTCTTAGTATTTAAAACTAATGTTATATTTGAAAGAAAGCCTAAAAAGAATAAGTGAATTATTCTTTTTTGTTTATAATAAAGTGTTGACATCTATTATTTTATATGATAATATCTTTGCAAGTGAAAGGAAATGTGTATGAAAAAAGTTATTAGTTTATCATTGAGACGCCGCATGGTAATTACACTTGAGGAAGAACGGTAAAATGTTCGGATGCAAGTGGTTTTGATGTTGCTTGTGTCCATGTGATTAAATTAATAATTTGATATATATTATAATTTATGACCTATGTGATCAAGCACATAGGTTTTTAATTTATTTAAGGAGGAATTATGAAAGAAGAAATTATTAAAACATTAAAAAAATTATTAAGTTATAAAACATATGAAAAAAATACAGAAGAATTTGAAAAATTATTTAATTATATAAAAGAAGAATATAGTAATTTAAACATAACAGAATATGAATTTAAAAATAAAAAAGCAATGGTCTTATCAAATACAGATAGTAAAGATTTAGATATTATATTTTGTACTCATGTAGATGTAGTATTTGATGATACATATGAATTTAAAGAAGATGATATTAACATTTATGGAAGAGGAACTATTGATATGAAAGGAAGTGTTGCCGTACTACTTACTTTATTTAAAAATATCAAAACTGATTTAAAGATAGCTTTAATTATTACTAGCGATGAAGAAATAGATGGAAATTGTGCATATGAATTATCAAATATATATAATGGAAAATTTGTTATTGTACCAGATGGAGGATCTGATTTTGAATTAATAAAAGAAGAAAAAGGTCTAATTCAATTAGAATTAAGTACTAAAACAAAACCAGCTCATTCAGCTCAATTATATAATGGAGAGAATGCTATTTTAAAACTTATGAATGTTTATAATACAATTATTTCTAAATATCCAATACCAAAATCAAGTGATGAATATATAACAAGTGTTAATTTATCTAAATTAAATGGTGGGAAATCTAATAATCAAGTTCCAGATTCAGCAACTATGATTTTAGATATAAGATATATTAGTTCAGATAAAGAAGACATAATTGATTTTGTTAAAAATATCGATTCAGAAGTAGATGTAAAAGTATTAACAATAGGAAGTGCATTCACAACAGATTTAAATAATGAATATGTTAAAAATTATATAAAAACATGTGAAAAAGTATTAAAGAAAACAGTAATTGAAAAATGTTGCGAAACAACATCAGATGCAATATATTTTTGTGATAAAGGAATGCCTACAGTAATTATGAATCCTACTGGATATTATCCACATTGTAAAAATGAATATGTAAACAAAGAAAGTCTATATACACTATATAAAATATATGAAAATTTTTTAGGGGGAAATTATGAATAAAAAAGAATTTTATCAAAAAATACATGAAGATAAACAAAAATTTAAAATATGGCAAAAATTAGATAATGGTTGTTACATAGCAACAATGAATTATTCTAAAGAAAATGCTGTAATATTAATGAAATTATTAAAGTCATTTGAAGAACAATACGGTGAAGAAATTACATTAGAATCAGCAGAAGAAGAATTAAAATTATATGATACTAATGGTAAATTATTTATCTATTTAAATGAAAATATGGTTCCTGTTTCAATGAATGGTATTACATATAATGAAGATAATGTTTCAGTAGACTTTAAGTCAAATGATGGTAAAACTGTAAATAATGTTTACTTTTATGGTTTATCTACTGTAAAAGAATATCGTGGTAAAGGAGCATGTAGTGCATTAGTTACTTTTGCTATTGAATATGCTTATTATAATAATTTTGACTTTGTATACGCAAGAACTGATTTAGTTGGTTCAAATTCAGAAGGAATAATGAAAAAACATGGTATGCAAGTATGTGAAAATGAAGAAGGAATTATTGCAGAGTGGGTAGATGTAACAGATGTCCAAGGTGATTATCGTTTACATTTATGGATGCCATTAAAAGATGGAATTTATTTAGAAAAGAAAGAAAATGCTTTTATCGCAGATCCAAGTTCAAGAGATATACAATCAGCACCAGCAAAATTGATTTTACAACAATATTAATGTACATAAAATGGAAGAATAATCAAAATTCTTCTTTTTTTGTTTTGTTATGGTATAATCAATATGGAGGTTATTATGAATATAGGAATACTAGGTCCGGGGGCATATGGTCTAGCACTTGCAAACATTATAGTTAGAAATAATCATAATGTTACAATGTGGTCTTTTGATCCAAAAGAAAAAGAAGAATTAACAACAACAAGAAAAAGTCCAAAATTAAAAGACTATATTATTCCACAAAATATCAACATAACAAATGATATGGAAGAAACAGTCAAAAATAAAGATTTAGTAATAATTGCAGTACCAGCTTTTTCATTTGAAACAACTATAAAAAACATGAAAAAGTATATAAATAAAAAAACTCCAGTTGTAGTAGCAACAAAAGGTATACAAAATGACACGTGCTTATTTTTAAATGAAGTTTTTGAAAATAATTTATCAAATAAACTTGGTATTATTTCAGGACCAACATTCGCAGATGATATGGTAAAAAATATTCCTGTTGGATTAACTATTGCAACAAAAAATGTAGATGTTGAAAAGAAAGTAAGAAGATGTTTTCAAAATGAATCAACAAAATTTAGAAGAACTGAAGACATTATAGGAGTAGAAGTTTGTGCAAGTATTAAAAATGTTATGGCAATTGCATCAGGAATGTTAGAGGGAATGAATGCATTACCATCAACTAAAGCACTATTTTTAACAGAAATAACAAATGATATAAAAGAATTAATAACCAAATTAGGTGGAAATGAAAAAACTATTCTTTCTTTTGCGGGAATAGGTGATATAATAATGACTTGTACATCAACAACTTCAAGAAATTATAGTTTTGGTATTTTATTAGGAAAAGGAGCATCTAAAAAAGAAATAGATGAGTACCTTAAAAACACAACTGTAGAAGGTATGTACACACTACAATCAATATATAAATTAATTCATAATAAAAGAATCAAAATGCCTATAATAAACTTAATAAAAGATATTATAGAAGGCAAAAAAGAAAAAGAAGAATTGTTAAAATTTTTAATAACTAAATAAGGAGAATAGCATGGAGAAAAAATATAAATTAAGTGTAATAATTCCAATTTATAATGTTGAAAAATATTTGGAAGAAACTCTTAAATCAGTAATAGAACAAACCTTAGGATTTGAAAACAATATAGAGATGATATTGGTTAATGATGGTAGTCCAGATAATAGTGAGGAGATTTGCCTAAGATATAAAGAAAAATACCCAGAGAATATTGTTTATATTAAACAAAAAAATGGTGGAGTAAGTTCTGCAAGAAATACAGGAGCTAAAGTTGCAAAAGGAGAATATATAAATTTTTTAGACTCAGATGATATATTATCTAAAAATGCCTATAAAAGAGCAGTGGAACTACTTGATCAAAATAAAGATGTTAACATTGCAACACTAAGAATAAAGTTTTTTGATGCTAGAAAAGGATATCATAATTTAGATTATAAATTTTCTAAGGGAACAAGAATAGTAGAATTAGAAAAAGAGCCTAATAATCCAATTTATCATGTTACAACATCTGTACTAAGAAATTCAGAAGCAAAAAAATATCAATTTGATACCAATATTGCAATTTCAGAAGACATGAAATATTTAGCAAGTTATTTATTTAATAATAGAAAAGTAATTATAGTAGCTGATGAATTATATTATTATAGAAAAAGAAAAGAAGACGATTCAGCTATTCAAACATCAAAAACAAAAAAAACATATTACATTAATACATTAAAATATTGCTATGAATATGTATTAGAATTAATGAAAAAAAGCAAAGAATTAAATCACTTTTATCAATATTTTCTTTCTTATGATTTATATTGGAGAATATTTGGAGTAAATCTATCAGTTTTAGATGACAAAGAGAAAAAAGAATATATAGAAGAAATGCGAAAATTATATTCAGAGTGTGATGACAGTATAATACTTGACAGGCATATAGAAACACCACTTGGTTTATCAAGAAACATGAGAACAATAGAGTTTAAATATGGTAAATCAATAGTGAATGATATAAAATTAAAAAATAATGATTTATATTTTAAAGATAAGTTACTAGTAACAAATGAACAATTAGCTTTAGAAGTATATTATTTAAATATCCATCAAAATTCTTTAATAATAAATGTGAATTTTAATTTGTTTTTAAATTGTGAATGGGATATATATTTAAGAGACAATAATAAAGAATATCACAAAATGAAGAAAAGTAAATTTAATGATTCAAAAAATTTATTTTCATATGATAATGAATATTATACAAACTTTTATGAAGCAAAAATTGATTTAAAAAACATAAGAACCTTAGAATTCTTTATCAAAATAGATAATAATTACGTAAAAATAACACCATTTTTTAATAGATATTCTCGCTTAAATAATTTAAAAAATTGTTATTTTAAAAAGAATAACTATACTATATACCATGAAAATAATAAAATAATTATCAATGGAAAAAAGAAGATGTTGTTCTTCAAATATATGTATGAATTATTATTTAAGCAAAAGGAAGTTATGCCATTTGGCTTAATTATGCTACATTTTATAACTTATCCATTTACTAGAAAAAAGAATTGGATTGTTAGTGACAGGTATGATGTAGCTGGTGATAATGGAGAATGGATGTTTAAATATATAAGAAAACATAATTCAAAAAAGAATGTTTACTTCGGTCTTGGAAAGAATTCAAAAGATGTAAATCGTATGTCTAAGTATGGTAAAGTCATTTACTTTAAGACAATTGATTATTATTTAAAATATTTAAATAGTGAATTTGTAATATCATCTCACATTGATAATTATATTCATAAACCATATGGTAAAAAACAAATATACGTAAATCCTTTTTTGGATAGAAAATATGTTTTCCTTCAACATGGAGTAACAAAAGAGGATATAAGTGGCTGGCTATATAAATATGGAAGATATACAGATTTATTTATATGTTCTGCTAAAATGGAATATGATTCAATACTAAATGGTTGTTATTTATATGATAGTGATACTGTAAAATTGACTGGTATGGCAAGATATGATAACTTAATAAAAAATGATGTTAAAGAAGAAAATTTAATTGCATTAATGCCAACTTGGAGATCTACATTGGTTGGTTCTATCATAACCGGAACACAAGGCAGAAACTATAATCCAAAATTTAAAGAATCAGAGTACTATAAATTTTACAATGGTCTAATTAATGATAAAAGAATTATTGATAGCTTAAAACGCAATAACTATAAAATATTGTTTTGTGTTCATCCATCACTTAAAGTTCAATTAGAAGATTTCGAGGGCAATGAATATGTAGAAATGACAGTATATGTAGACTACCCAACTATATTTAAAAAAGCTAAATTGATGATAACTGACTATTCAAGTGTATTTTTCGATTTTGCTTATTTAAAGAAACCCATATTTTATTCCCAATTTGATAAATCATATTTACATTTAATTCATTCAATTCATACTACTGGTAAAGACTATTTTGATTTTGAAAAAATGGGATTTGGACCAGTTACTAAAAATTATGAAGATACTGTAAATGAGATAGTAAAAGCAATAGATAATGGTTGCAAAACAGATAAGAAATATATCAGTAGAGTTAATAGTTTCTTTAAATATTTCGATGATAATAATTGTAAAAGAATATATGAAGAAATACTAAAAAAGCGAGAATAGATGCAATATGAAAAAAGATAAAATATCAGTTATTATGCCCGTTTATAATACGGAAAAATATTTGAAGCAAAGTATAGAATCAGTATTAAATCAAACATACGATAATATTGAACTAATTATAATAAACGATGGTTCAACAGATAAGAGCGAAAAAATCATTAAAAATTATTTAAATAGAAAAAATGTTATATATAAAAAAATAAATAATTCAGGAGTAGCTCATGCAAGAAACATAGGATTATCTCTTTGCAGTGGAAAATATATTGCATTTATAGATAGTGATGACTCTATTAACATAGAAATGTATGAAAAATTATATAACAAAATGATAGAAGCAAATAGTGACATAGTATTCTGTGCATATAACAAAGTATTTTCTGATCATATCAAATCTATTTTTCCACAAAATAAAACAGTTTTCGAAAATTCTGTAATAAATTCAAAAAACATATTATTGAATTCTACACCATATATTCCTTTAAAATTATTCAAAAAAGAATTAATAGAAAAAAATAAAATAACATTTGATGAAGACTTAAGAATATTTGAAGATTTATTATTTTGTTATAAACTATTCTTACTTGCTAATAAAATATCATATGTAGACGAAGCATTATATAATTATAATTGCACAAATGAACATTCTTTAACAAATAAATTTACTAATAAAATGTTTGATGTTTTTATTGCATTAGATAGACTAAAAGAATTCGCAGAAAGCAAATATTCATATGACTTAGAAAAGCAACTTGAATATATATCAATAAAACATATATCTTTGAGATTTACAAGTAAGACAGCTGATAAAAAATCGTTATTAGAATATGTTGATAAATCATTTGAATATTTAAGAGTTAACTATCCAAATTATAAAAAAAGTGTTTACTATAAAGGAATAAAAGGCTTTATCAAAAAGAACAAATTACTAGTAAAATTATTAGTGATTAAAAACAATCTCTAGGAGGTTTTGATGAAAAAGTATTTATTATTAATACTATTATTTATATTTAAGTGGCATTTAAGAATTGTTTATTTCTTTATTAAATTATTTACTAAACAAAAGAAACAAGTTTTCTTTCTAAGTAGGCAATTTGATGAAATACCACTAAACTATCAAATGTTAATAGATGAACTCAAGAAAGATAATATAGAAGTTAAAGTAATATGTAAAAAAGTATCATCTGGAGTTAATTCAGTAGTAAGAAATGAAAAGAAAAATAGAAAGTCAAATAACGAATTAATTTCATCAATAAATTATTATTTCAATTTATATAAACAAATGGTTTATGCTTCAACATCTAAAGTAATAATAGTAGATGGATATAATATAGTGGCGAGTTTACTAAATCACAAAAAGAATACTAAAATAATTCAATTATGGCACGCATTAGCAGCTATAAAGAAATTTGGTTATCAAACAATTGGTTATCCAGATGGAATGAATCCAAGTATTGCAAAAATGTTATGTATGCATAAAAATTATGATTATGTAATAAGTGGTTCAAAAGCAATGAATAAATATTTTGCAGAAGCATTTAATGTAGATGTTAATAAAGTAAAAGAAATAGGTACACCTACAATAGATTATTTATTACAAAAAGATTTATCTACAGAGAAAAAAATATATAAAGAATATCCCCAAATGAAGAAAAAACTAAATATATTATACTCACCAACATTTAGAAGTGATGGAAGAGATAATACACAAGAAGTAATAGATAAATTTGATACTAAAAAATATAATTTGATATTAACTTTCCATCCTAAAAATGAAATAAAAGTTAATAAAGATGTTATATGTGTAGATAGAAATAAATTTTCAACATTTGATATTTTAAAAATTGTAGATTATGTAATAACAGATTATTCAGCATTAGCGATGGATGCATGTGTATTAAACAAGAAATTAATGTTTTATGTTTATGATTATGAACAATATAAAAAAGAAAATGGTATTAATATAGATTTGTTTAAAGAATTACCTAACTGTACATCTAAAGACATAACTGATTTAATTGAAATATTAGATAATAATAGTTATAATGAAAAAGGATATCAAAAATTTAGAAAGAAATTTATTACAAACTTGAATGGTGGAAGTACTAAAGAATTAATTCAATTAATAGAGGAGAACTTATGAAAAAAATAAGAATATTTTTAGTCAATTTAGCAAAGAAAAATAAAACATTAAGAATATTTTTTAGAAATACTTTAAATCTTAAAAATAAATTGAAATATTCTTATTACAAAACTAAATATAAAATGGATGATAAAACTATTTTATTTGAAGCATTTGGTGGTAGAAATTATACTTGTTCTCCAAAAGCAATATATGAAAAAATGTTAACTATGAAAGAATTTAAAGATTATACCTTTGTATGGTCATTTATAGATCCTAGTAAACATGAAGTTAAAAAAGATAAAAGATTAAAGATAATAAAATCAAAAAGTAAAGAATATTATAAATATATATCTATATCTAAATATTGGATAGTTAATTCAATTATTGAAGAAGGAATAACTAAAAAGAAAGATCAAGTTTATGTTCAATGTTGGCATGGAACACCATTAAAAAGATTAAGATATGATATTGTTGTTAATGGAGCATCATTAAATTCAGTAGAAGAAATTAGAAAAAGAAATGATATTGACGCTAAAAAGTTTGATTACTTTATTTCTCCAAGTAAATATTGTACAGAAAAATTTACTAGTGCATTTAACTTAAAAGCTTTAGGAAAAGAAAATATTATTATTGAAGAAGGATATCCTAGAAATGATTTTTTATTTAATAAAACTAAGAAAGATATAGATGCTATTAAAAAGAAATTAGGTTTACCATTAGATAAAAAAGTTATATTTTATTTACCAACTTTTAGAGATAACCAACATACTTCAGGAGTAGGATATACATATAAATTAGGAATAGATTTTGATAGTCTTAAAAAGAAATTTTCTAAAGAATATGTTATTCTATTTAGTCCACATTATTTTATTGAAAATAGTATTGATTTAACAAAATATAAAGGATTTATTTATAACGTAGCCAGATATGATGAAATAAATGAATTATATTTAGTAAGTGATATTATAATGACAGATTATTCAAGTGTATTCTTTGATTATGCTAATCTAAAAAGACCAATGCTTTTCTATATGTATGATATAGATGATTATAAAGGTAATTTAAGAGATTTTTATATTTCTTTAGATGAATTACCTGGTCCAATAGCTAAAACTCAAGATGAGTTAGAAAATAATCTAAAAAATATTGATAAAGAATTTAAGAAAAATAAAGAAAAATACGAAAAGTTTAATGAAAAATATAATTATCTAGATGATGGTAATGCTAGTGAAAGAGTAATAAAAGTAATATTTAAGGAGATGTTTAAATGAAAAGAGTTTTAACTTATGGAACATATGATTTAATAACACCAGGTCATATTCAACACTTAAAAGAATCAAAAGAAATGGGAGATTATCTAATAGTTGGTTTATCAACAGATGAATTCAATGCTATTAAACATAAACAATCATATCTTTCATATGAAGAAAGAAAAATTGTTATGGAAGCAATTAAATATGTTGATGAAGTTATTCCAGAAAAAGATTGGGATCAAAAACCAGAAGATATTAAAAAATATAATATTGATATTTTAACAATGGGAAGTGATTGGGAAGGAAATCCTAAGTTCGAATATTTAAAAGAATATTGTGATGTTAGATTCACTAAAAGGCCGTTTATTTGGTCATCTACAGCATTCAGAAAAAAAGTAGATGAATATGCTAAAGAAATGGAAAAAGAAGAAAAATAGTCACTAAAGTTAGATAAAAATTAAAAAAATGGTTTAAAGAGGTATTAAAATGAATAAGAAAAGTAAAAAGAAAACTAATATTAAGCCTAATAGAAACAAATCAAGCAATAAAACTTTATCTCAAAAAAACAAAAATCAAAAAATAAAAAATAATATAAATAAAGAAATATTATTAGCTATACTTTTGCTATTTACATGCATTTTGATAACTATTTTAATAGTAAAAAATAACAAAATTAATAACAAAATTAATCACCTAGAAAAAGAATTAACAATAGCAAGCAATAAAATACAAGAACAAAATAAAAAGATAAATAACTGTAATGAAATAATTAATCCAAATAAATCATTAAATAATGTCAAAATAGAAAACCCAGCAACAAAAATTCCAATATTAACTTTTCATAGAATAGTTGATAGTGAATCTAAAGAAAAATATTTTAAAGATAATAAATGGGTAAATGATTTAGAAGTTACAGATAACGAATTAAAATACTTGTATAATAATGGCTGGAAAACAATAGATTTAGATGAATTCTATTGTTGGTATAATAAAGATTGCGAGTTTCCTGAAAAAACATTTGTAATTACAATAGATGATGGAGATAGTGAAGCATACTATAATTTATTACCAATACTAAAAAGGTATAATTTCAAAGCAACAATGTTTGCAATAGGCTCATTAATACCAGATGTTACAGAAAACTTAGAAGAACCGATTCAAAAGAAATTAGGAATGGACAAAATAAAAGAATTAAGAAATACAAATTCTTTATTACAAGTAGAAAGCCATACATATAATTTACATTATACAAAAGATGGACAAAAAGCAGTTCAAACAAAAACAGAAGAAGAGCTTAAAGAAGATTTTGAAAATGGTGAAAAATATAATTTCAAATACTTAGCATATCCATATGGAAAATACACAAAAAATATGTTAAATGTAGTTTCAAACACAAAAATAAAATTAGCATTTTTATTTCATAACTATGATTATGCAAGAAGAACTGATGGTAAGTATGAAATACAAAGATTAAAAGTTGATGGTTGGATGAGCTTAGAAGAATTCAAAAAAATATTCGATTATGCAAAATAGCAAGAAACATAAACAAAGCATCTACATTATGATGCTTTTTGTTTTACTAAAAACAATTGAGATTATTGTAGTATTATGATAAAATTATAATGAACTTGAGGAGAAAATGATGAAAAGATTTATAAAAGATTTAAAAAAATATAAAAATTATATTATATATTCCACAAGAGCAGAAATTAAAAATGAAGTTATAAATTCATATTTAGGTTCATTATGGTTGATATTAGAACCACTTGCTTTTATGTTAATATATTATTTTATTGGAGCAGTTGTATTCAAGTCAAATCTTGATTATTTTCCAGTATTTGTTTTTATAGGATTGTCAGTATGGAATTTCTTTAATAAATGTGTGGTGGTTAGTGTAAAATTAGTGGCTTCTAACAGAGACACAGTTACAAAAGTATATTTGCCTAAATTCGTATTATTATTAATAAAAATGGGAGTAAATTTATTTAAAATGATAGTTTCATTTTTATTAGTAGGAATATTTATGATATTCTATCATGTACCACTTTCATGGAATATATTATGGTTTATTCCAATAATTATTACCGTAATTATATTTACTTTTGGAGTATGTACAATAGTTATGCATTTTGGAGTCTTTGCGGAAGATTTAGTTAATTTAGTTAACATAGCAATGAGAATGCTATTCTATTTAACAGGCGTATTTTTTGATTTAAGCACAAGAATTCACAATGTTGTTTATAGAACTATTTTGTTAGATTTAAATCCTGTAGCAAACTTTATATATAATTTAAGAAATGTTATGATTTATAGTACACATCCAGTAGGAATGTGGACACTTCTTTGGTTCTTTGTAGGAGTAGGACTAAGTGTACTTGGAATTAACACTATTTATAAATATGAAAATACATATGTAAAGGTGATGAGATAATGAAAAAAGAAGAAATAGCAATAACAGTAAAAGATTTACATGTGTATTATAGAGATATGAATAGGTTCTCTCTTAAACGTAGTGGAGTAAAAGGAAGAGGAAGCGGAAAAATATTTAAAGCCTTAAAAGGAGTGTCTTTTGAAGTACCAAAAGGTCAAATATTAGGTATCTGTGGAAAAAATGGTAGTGGAAAATCAACTCTTTTAAGAGCAATATCAGGAATATTTAGTCCAGACTCTGGAAGTATTAATTTACATGGAAATACTATTTCATTATTATCAATTGGAGTAGGCTTTCAAAAGAAACTAACTGGTTATGAGAATATTTATTTAAGTGGAATGCTTCTTGGTTATTCAAAAGAACAAATAGATGAGAAAGTAGATGAAATAATTGAATTTTCAGAACTAGGAGATTTTGTTTATAAACCAGTAAGTAGTTATTCAAGTGGTATGTATTCAAAATTAGCTTTCTCAATAACAGCAATTTTAGAAACAGATATAATGTTGATAGATGAAGTATTAAGTGTTGGAGACATTCACTTTAAAGAAAAAAGCTATAACAAGATGAAAGAATTAATAAGCGATTCAGATAGAACAGTAGTAATAGTATCTCATAGTACTAAAACAATAGTTGAATTATGTGATAAAGTAATTTGGTTACATGATGGTTTAATCAAAGATGAAGGTAAACCAGAAGAAATAATGGAAAAATATGAATCATTTATGAGACAAGATTAAAAACTATTTGAAAAAATAGTTTTTTTAATATAAAAAATTTGTTAAAATATTATTGGTGATGATATGAATATTTATGATTTTGACAATACTATTTATGATGGAGATTCTAATAAAGATATAATTAAATATGCTTTTAAAAAATATCCAGGATTAGTATTTAAAACACTAAGAAAAACAAAAAAAATAAATAGAAATTATAAAAGAGGTTTAGTGGAATTCGAAAGAGTCAAAGAAACAATGCTTTCATTTATTTTTCAAATAGAAAACTATCCTAAATTTATTAATGATTTTGTAGATTCTCATATGAAAAAGATTAAACCATGGTATATGGCTAGAAAAACAGAAAATGATGTTATAATTAGTGCTTCATATGAATTGTGGATTGGAGTATTTGCAAGTAGATTAGGTGTAAAAAATGTAATAGCAACACGTACTGATGCTGAAGGAAAAATTCTTGGTAGAAACTGTAAAGGTGAAGAAAAAGTAAGAAGACTATATGAAATACTACCAGCAGCTCAAGTAGCATCGGCTTATTCAGATGATGAAAGTGATGTTCCACTTTTAAATATAGCTGCTCGTGCATATGTAATAAAAGGCAATAAAATGTCAACATATTTTAAAGGATATAAATTTTAGTATGTTAACCAAAAATGGTTGACATACTTTTTAATTTAGTGTATATTATATAGAGCAAAGAAAGGAGAAGATTAAAATGGCAGTAAAAATTAGACTTAAAAGAATGGGTGCTAAAAAAAGACCTTATTATCGTTTAGTAGTAGCTGATTCAAGAGCTAAAAGAGATGGTAATGTAATTGAATCTATTGGAACTTATATGCCTTTAGAAGCAGAAAAATATAATATTAACAAAGAATCTGCATTAAAATGGCTTAAGGAAGGAGCTCAACCTACAGATACAGCTAAGAATATTTTAAGCGAAGTAGGTGTTATGGAAGAATTCCATAATTCTAAAAATAATAAGTAATGAATTTAGTAGAATTCTCTGAGTTAATCGTAAAAAAACTAGTTAAAGAACCAGATCTAGTAAAAGTAGAAGAATTTGAAGATGGAGATAACACAGTTATTGAAATCGTAGTTTCTGAAGAAGATATGGGTCGTGTAATTGGTAAAAAAGGTAAAATTGCTACAAGTATTAAAACTTTAATACAAGCAAAAGCCTATAATGAGGGAAATAACAAAGTTAAAGTAAATATAGATTCATTCTAGGACTTATATAGTCCTTTTATTTTGACTAACAAAAATGACTATAAATTAATAGTCTTTTATTTTATTTTTAAATATGTTACAATATGTGCACAAACAGGTGATTTCATGAGCAAAAGTTATGTATTTTATTTAAATAATTCTATGATAAAACAATCTAAATATCCAAATTGTGAAGTAAAAAATATAATATTTAGAAAACCACATAGAGCAGGAAAAACTGATATAGTTTGTTTTAGTTTCATAATTGAATCAAATAATCATAAGATTAATATTAGTGGCAGCTTAAGTGAATTTAATAATAAAGTTAGTTTAAATTATACTGATGGAAAAGAACATTATAGTGATTACTTTGAATACACTGAAGATGGAACTTTAGTAAGAAAATCTATGATTATGAATACATCTGGTAAATATGAACTTGAAGAAGATACTATAGAAGAAAAAAAGTATCTCTTATTAGAAAGGAAATAAAAAATGTTTACAAGTGAAGAAGAAATAATATTAGAACAATATTTTCCATATCACAATATGGATTTAGAAGAAAGAGATTATTATTTGAATTTATTGCTACATACAAAAGATATTAGTGATAGTGCTGTGTTAATTAGTGAAGATTCTAAATCTACTTTCGAAATAGTAAATATGGTATTAAAAAAGACTCCAGAATTTATTACTTTTAATGGGGCTACAACTAATGGTGAAGAAAATAGATGGGTTGATGGTATAATTATTAAAAAAGGAAATAGTTATGCTGTTATAAGCAATGTATATAGATTTGCAGAATTATTAAGAGAAGATGATAAAGACTATAGTGTAACTGATAAATTTACATTTAAAGGTGATAAGCTATATAGAAAAACTGGATATGCATCAGGTAGATACTTTGAATCTGAATTTGATACATATTCACTAGATCCAGTTGAAGAATTATTGAAATCAAAATTGGCAAAAGAAAAAAACAAAAAAATATAAGTTATTTATTTAACTTATTTTTTATTGTTATAAAAATTAAAGATATCGTAACAATCAATAACATCATTACTGTAAGAGAGGCAGGTATCCAAACATAATTTAATGAGTCTATAAATGTATTATCCATAAAGAATATAGTAGGTATTAAAAATGCAATAACAAATAAAATGTATTTCATATATTTAAAAGACTTATTTTTTAAATTAAATGTATCTTTTAAAGTATTAAATGTGCAAAGTAAACTAATAGATGTAGCATTAATAATATAAATAACCCATAACATAATACTAACATTTTCAAAAGATTCAATAAATCTAAACAAACTTATCTTTTTTAAAACTGTATATAATGGATAATCAAATATATTACATAATTCAATACCCAGCACTCCTAATGTTGTTCCAATGCTTAAAAATAAAATCAATAGTGAAAATAAATGTGCAAATGTAAAATATTTAGAAAAGTTATCTTTATCACTAATCTGATCAAATTTACAAGCATATATATTAACAATCGGAACAGAAAAATATAATGCAAAAACAAAAGAAGCTTTAGCTATATCTTTTACATTAAAGTTTGTTATAGGTAAATAATTATCAATTTCAATTTGACCAAATAAAGCGAAAATATCAAATAAGAAAATAAATGTAGCTATATAAAAAGATAAAGTAGATACTCTTGTAGTTGTTTCTATTCCTTTATTAGCAATATGAAATGTGCATAGCAATACAGCAAGTAAAACTAACTTTTTTGACGTTTCAATTAAATATTGTGAACATATAAAAGATGTTAATCTATATGTCATAAAAACGTAAACAGACAAAGTACAAATTGAAAATAAAATGTTAATAACATAAGAAAACTTACTATAAGTATATTTCATTTTTTGAGCGAGTGAAAGTTCAGGTTTAGCTTTAAAAAACTTAAGAATAATTGTAGTGAAAATTGTACTTAATAAATATCCAAATATCATAGCTATTAAAGTAGAAGTTTTAGCTGTATTTAATATATACGAACTATATATACCATAAAAAGATGCTCCACTTAAAGCAATTACATTTGTACATAAACCAAAACTATTTATCATTTCATCTTTTTTCATTTTCTCATTTCTCCAATAGAACTAATAGTTGACTTACTATTAACTTTAACAACAATATTTTTTAAATTATTATTCCAATTATTTTTTTTAAAATTAAAATATTTTTTATCATGCTTATATATATAATTACCTATACCAATAAAATCAACTTTTTTATCTTTTTCAATATTTATTAGATTCATAATATTATTCTTAATTTCTTTATCAATAAGATTATTTAGTTTATTTACTGATTCTTTTTTATTCAGATCATATTTACAATTATAAGTATTTATTTTAGTATCTAATTTTATATTTATTTGAAATTTATTATCTTTCCACTTATATTTAGTTTTATAATCATTTATTGTTATATAAAATTTATCTTTATCACAATCTATTTCTAATGTGGTTTTATCTAATGTATTAGAAATTAAATTATAATAAATAGATTCATTTTGTCCTAAAATCACTTCATTATTTTCATCATCAAAAACTAACAAATCTTTTAAATATATTGTTTTTTTATCATCATTTTCTTTTATATCTATTTCTGGATATATTTGATCAATTCCTCTTTCGTATCTTTTATACATGAGTTCTAAAAATGTAAGAGAGTGAGAACTAGAAAAAACTTTTTTATTGAAATCTATCATCTTTTCTAAATACATTGACACTCCATCTTTATCATTGATTTTGAATAGTTCATCTTTAATACTTGAATCTATTACATAAATATTAAAATTCATTTTAGATTTAGGATCTCTTAAAAAATATTCATAATAATTAACATCACTCTTTATTGCATCTTTAGTTAATATTAAAGATTTTAAATGAGGTAAAAATAACTTTTTATTAGACATTTCTGATATTTTAGATAATCCTTCTTGTATGCTAGGTGAAGTGGTTTCATATGTTTCAATTCTACTTTCTTTATCATTTACAATAGTTTCTGTATTAATTGTGAACATATTATCTTTATAATCTATTATTATTCCACTAACAATTACCATATCATTAATTTCAGCATAATCACTACATCCACATAACATAGTTAAACACATTAAAATTATAATTATCTTTTTCATGATTCACCTTTATTTGTATTTTGTATTTTAAGTCCTTTTCTAATAAGAGCTTTATTACTTTTTTTAATAACAGGAGCAATTGGAAACATAAATGGTTTATCAAAAGATTTAACATTACATAAGTTAGTAATTACATATATAAAACCAAATAAAATACCTATTATTCCAAATATACTAGATAGTATCATTAATAAATATCTATAAGATCTAATAAAAGATTGAAAGTCATAATAAACAAAAAATATAGAACTTATAGCAGTAATCGCTACGACTATAACCATGATAGGTGAAACTATTCCAGCACTAACAGCAGCGTCACCTAATACAAGAGCACCTAAAATTGATAGTGACGTACCTCTTGATGATGGAGTTAATGCATCACCTTCATATAATATTTCAAATGTTGATATTAAGAGTAGAGCTTCTATAGCAGCTGGAAAAGGCACACTTGCTCTTTGAATAGAAAAGTTAATAAGTAAACTAGTAGGAAGCATTTGCTGATCATAAGTAATTAAAGACAAATATATTCCAGGAGCAAAAATAGTTATAAATATTGCTAATATTCTAATAACTTTAACAAATGAAACAAAAAATTTCTTTTGATAATTATCTTCATCATAAAAAAAATAATCAAAGAAAAAAGTAGGTATTATTAATACACTATTAGAGTTTTCTGATAATATACATATTCTTCCTTCAGTTAAACATTTAGCTATAGAATCAGGTTTTTCAGTAGATTTAATAGTTGGAAAAACTGTTTTATTTTCATTTCTAAGTAAGTCTTTTATATAATATGTATCAAGTATTTTATCAGATTTTATTTCACTTATTTTTTCTAATGTATAATTTAAAAGTTCTTTATCAACAATATCATTCATATACATAACACATATTCTAGTTTTAGTTTTGTCACCTAAAATAAACTCATTTAAATATAAATTTTTATCTTTAATTCTTTTTCTTATTAGACCAATATTAGTATTATAGTTTTCATTAAATGAATCTTTAGGTCCTTTAATAGTAGGCTCACTAGATGGTTCGCTAATAGAACGATCTAGTGAAGCTTTAGTTTCAAATGCAATTATTTCACTTTTGTATATTAATACAGTAAATCCTTCAAATAAATAATCATATACTTCATCTTCCTTAATTTCAATAAAGCTAATAGATGGAATATAATTCTTAATATCACTTTTTAATGATAATATGTCATTTTTAATTAAACTTCTCTTAGCAATATAATCTAAAATATAATGATTACTTAATTCAGAAGAAGAAACAGTTTGAATATTCGCAATATATATTTTACCAAGTCCAAAAGAAACTTCCTTCAATTGAAGATCTATCATATGTGATTTAGAGTTTTTTAGTGTATCAATTATATTCATACAATTAGTATTAACTTTAATTTCTAAAAAATACAAAATTAAATTTTTGTCGTTATTTGTTGGTAAAAAATGGGAATTATATCTTTTTATATGAATAAAATACAAATGAGGTGAAAAAACTTGACAAAAATTTGTTTTTCAGTTATAATACTGACTCAATTAGAAAAGTTATTTTCTAAATCAGGGGGAGGATTAAATGATTAAGAGAAAGATTGCCGCAATTTTTCTTACATTTGGTTTAGTTTTTACTAATGTTTTATTTGTAAATGCTGATGAAACAAGAAGATTAGTTGATACTAAAGTTGATACTATTAAAGACGCATTTAAAGATTTAACAAAAGCAGAAGCAGAAGCAAAGAAAGAAGAATTAGAAGCAAGTGATGGCGATGAAACAGAATTCAAAATCACTGCAACAATTCGTTCATACTTAGTAGGCACTGGTGAGTATGTAAAAATAGAAGTAAAGGAAGTATTTACTTCTAAAGAAGCTGCTGAATCATATGCAAATGATTTAGTTAAACAAGGATTTACTATTAGAAGTAAAAGTATATTCCAAAATTCTCATTCAGAAACTGTAGAAATAAATCAAGTTTTTGGAACAAGAGAAGAAGCTGAAGAAGCATTATCTAAATTTATTAAAGATAATAATTTAGATGCAAGCAAAGTATCAAGCACAATTGAAAAAGTTTATAATCCAAATAAAAATGGACCTGAAACTTTATTCGAAAAAGGTAGTACTTCTTATGATACTGAAAGAGATGCAATAGAAGCTATTAAAAATATTAATAGTGAAGATGATGAATTTATCATAAGTGGTAAAATTAGAAAAGCTGCAAAAAGTACTATTATCACACAAAATGTAAAATCAGCACAATTTAATACAAGAAAAGAAGCTGAAGATTATATTGCTGATTTAAAGAAACAAGGTTATGACACAGGTGATTTAGAAGTTAAATTAGTAAGTTTTGAAGAATCAATTTGGGGAGACGAAGTAGTTGTTAATCCAGGAGCTTCTGATTCAACTGCATTTAGCTATGGACACTTTGATGTAAGTTTATTATCTAGATTCAAAAAAATTGATTCTGAAGGTAAAGAATCAACTGTAACTGGTAGAATGACAATTTCAACTGTTACTATTGCTGGAAAAAATATTGCAATGAATTTAACTCGTGATCCAAATCGTAACGATACAGAATACGCTTCAAAAACAAGACATGGATTAGACGTAACTAACAAATCATTAGTTAAAATAACTGGTACAATTACATTTGGTAATACAACATTACCATTTGAAGTAGAAGGATACTTAAGTGAAAAACAAAATGTATGCCGTGGTACTGGTAGTACGAAAGGATTTGATTTAGAATTCGAATCAGTAACTATTATTGAAAATAGAGTAATAATTGATACTAAATTAGTTACTAAATATCAAGTAGTAGGAACAGTTTCTAAAACTGAAACAGCTGAAATATATTATGTTGATACATATAAAACTGCTAAAGGATATGACTATGTTTTAACTGCTGAAGGTGAAAAAGAAGTATTAGAAGATACTTATACATTATCATTAACAGCAGATAAAGAATTAACTGAAGAAAAATATGCTTTAGATGTTACTAAAGAAACATATATTTATGAAGATATAAAAGGCGATTTAATTGTTAGATATATAACTATATTTAATGAAACATTATCACCAGATGAAAAATCAACAGAAAAAGTTGGTACTGATTATAAAACAGAACAAAAAGAATTTGAATACTACAAATTAGTAGAAATCAAAGGAAATGAAACTGGTAAATATATAGATGGAACTATTGAAGTTGTATATGTTTATGAATTTGTAGGTGGAACAGGTGGAAATGATGAACCAATCGATCCAAATTTCCCAGCTACTGGAGTAGAAACTAATAATGCATTAGAATATACATTATTAATCAGTTTAATTTCATTAGTAGGTTCTATTATAGTTAGAAAAAAATTAAACTAATAACATAAAATGAATGGTCTTTAACCATTCTTTTATTTTGCAAAAAAACTCAAATTTAAAATTGTAAAACAACATGTTTTATGCTATTATTATTTCAATAATAGGAGTATGTTTATGGATAATAAAGTTATATTAAAAATAGAAGATTACTCAAAGTCATATGATGGCAAAAAAATTATAAAAGATTTTGATTTAGAAGTTTATGAAGGAGAATTTGTAACTCTTTTAGGAAGTAGTGGTAGTGGTAAAACAACTATATTAAGAGCTATTTCTGGAATGGACATGAATCATGGTGGAAAAATATATATAGAAGGAAAAGATGTTACATCATTAGATCCTACAAAAAGAGAAGTTAATACAATTTTTCAAAACTATGCATTATTCTCAACTATGAATGTTGAAAAAAACATTGGTTTTGGTTTGAAAATGAAAAAGTATCCTAAGGATAAAATAGCAAAAGAAGTTAATAAAATGTTAAAACTAGTTCACTTAGAAGGATATGAAAAGAAAATGCCAAGTGACTTATCAGGTGGAGAACAACAAAGAGTTGCAATAGCAAGAGCACTTATAAATAAACCTAAAGTCTTACTTTTAGACGAACCACTATCAGCATTAGATTTAAAACTTAAAAAAGCAATGCAACTAGAATTAAAAAGATTACAAAAAAGACTAGGTATAACATTTATTTTCGTAACACATAATCAAGATGAAGCACTAACAATGAGTGATAGAATAGTTTTATTGCATAAAGGAAAAATTGAACAAGTAGATACTCCTAAAAAAATATATGAAGAACCAGCAAGTCTTTATGTAGCAGACTTTATTGGTGAATCAAATATATTTAATGGTGAAGTTATTAAAGTACAAGATAATAAAATAGAAATCAAATTAGAAAATGATGATATTATCAAATACGATAAAACTGATTATAATCTAAACGACAAAGTAAAAATAATAGTTAGACCAGAAGATATATATTTTAATGATAAAAAAGATAATTCATTAGATGTAAGAGTAAAAGAATACGTATATGACGGTTCAAATACAAAAATATTAGTTGAATATAATAATAAAGAATTAAGTATATTATGCAAAACCATACCAGAAAACATAACTAAAAATGAACAAACTAAAATATATTTTGATATGTATGATATGGTAGTTTTAAAGGACAATAAATAATGAAAAAAGATAGACTTAAATATTTATTATTGTTTCCAATAATCGCATATTCATTATTACTTATAATACTACCATTAATATATATATTCTTCATAAGCTTTATGAAAAGTGATTCATATGGAGGAATTATTTATACATTTAATATAAATAATTATATAGAAATCTTTAATATAGTATATGTTAAAGTCTTTTTGAAATCTTTTATAATCGCAACCATATCAACATTTATTTGTATTTTGATAAGTTATCCTTTTACATATTTTATTTCTCAAAAGAAAGGGTATATAAAAAACGTTTTAATAACTTTAGTTATGATACCTTTTCTAACAAATTCACTTATTAGAACATATGGATGGATTATATTATTAAGAAAATATGGTTTAATAAATGAAACACTTTTATCACTAGGCTTAATTAAAACACCATTTAATTTAATGTATAATAACTTTAGTATAATTATTGGTATGGTTTATACACTATTACCATTTATGATTTTACCTTTATATAGTTCAATGGAAAAAATAAATCCTAAAGTAATAGATGCAGCTAGTGACCTAGGAGCAAGTAAAATAAAAACATTTTTTGAAATAATTATTCCATACACTAAAACAGGACTATTTAATGGAATTATTATGGTATTTATTCCTTGCCTAGGATATTTTTTCATATCAGATTTACTAGGTGGTGGTAAATTAATGATATTAGGAAACTTAATTAAAAATCAATTCTTAACAGCAAGAAATTGGCCTTTCGGAGCATCTATATCTATAGCAATGCTAATAGTTTCATATATACTTGTAAAAATATATAAACATCTAGGTGGAAATATGGATGACTTAGGAGGTATGTAATGAAAAAAAGAGATTTCTTAAAAAATATATATATATTTCTAGTTTTCTTATTTCTGTTTTTACCAATACTAGTAATAATATTATTTTCGTTTAATACATCAAGTTTAAATATAGTATTTGAAGGTTTTACATTAGACTGGTATAAAGAATTATTTACTAATGATTCACTATTAGATGCTTTAAAAAGTACTTTATTTGTTGCTTTTATAAGTACATTAGTTTCAACTATAATAGGAACATTATCAGCAATAGCATTAAATAGATATAATTTTCCATTAAAAAAATTAGTTATGAAATGTTTATATGTTCCAATAGTAATACCAGAAATAGTTCTTGGAATAGCTTTATTATCAACATACTCATTCTTTAGATTAAATCTTGGTTTATGGACAATAATATTATCACATATAGCATTCTCTATACCATTTGTAGTAGTAAGTGTAAAGTCATCACTAGATATGTTAGATAATCATCTATATGATGCAGCTAGTGACCTCGGAGCAAGTAATCTGAAAACAATGTTTTATGTTATACTTCCATCTATAAAAAGTGGAATTTCATCAGGAGCACTTTTAGCATTAACTCTTTCATTTGATGATGTAGTTATTAGTTATTTTACATCTGGACCAGGAAGTAATACTTTACCATTATATTTATACTCAATTATCAAGTCAGGTGTAAAACCAGATGTAAATGCATTAGCAACTTTAATGATTATATTTATTTTGATAATAATTAGTATTTATATTCTAATTAATTATAAAAGGCAGGTGAAATATAATCAATGAAAAAAGCAATTTTAATTATATTGATATTATTAACATTCACTGGATGTCAAAAACAAAATACAAATGTTTTAAATGTTCTAAACTGGTCATCATATATACCAGATGAAGTCATAAAAGATTTTGAAAAAGAAACAAATATAAAAGTTAATTATGGAACTTACTCATCAAATGAAGAATTATTAGCAAAAATATCTGCTTCTAAAAAAGGTACATATGATGTAGTATTTCCAAGTGATTATATGATTGAATTAATGAAAGAAAAAGGTTATTTAGAAACACTAGATAAAACTAAATTAACTAATTATAAAAATATAAAAGAAGAATATTTAAATTTAGAATATGATGAAGATAATGAATATTCACTTCCATTTTTAGTAGCATCTGTTTTTATAGCTAAAAATAGAGATCATATAATAGAAAATATAGATTCATATAACGATTTATTAAATGAAAAATATAAAAATAATATAGTTATGTTAGATGATCAAAGAATAGTAATCGGAATAGCTTTATTAGCTTTAGGTTATGACCCTAATGAAACAGATACAAATAAACTAAAAGAAGCAGAAGAATGGCTTCTTAAATTAAAACCAAATATCAAAGCTTTTGATAGTGACAGTCCTAAAATGTTCTTAATATCAAAAGAAGTAGATATAGGTGTTATATGGAATGCAGAAATAGCTATCGCAATGAATGAAAATAGTTCTATAGAAGTAAGATATCCAAGAGAAGGAACTATGCTTAGTATAGATAATTATGCAATTTTAAAAGGATCTAAAAATCAAGAAAATGCTTATAAATTTATTGATTATTTATTAAGAGAAGATGTTATGGCAAAAATCATAGAAGGTTATCCTTATAAAAATGTAAATGCCAAAGCAGACAATATACTTCCAAGTAGTTATATATCAAATACATCATCTAATTTTTCTAAAGAAATATTAAAAAATAGTTATATGGTTAAAAATATTGGTGAAAAAGTAAAACTATATGATCAAATTTGGGCAAGTATAAAGTAAAATGTAAATTGTAATTTGAATAAAAAAATGTTACAATTTATCTATAATAGGAAAGGAGGAATTTATGACAGTTAGACACTATATTGATACACAAGATTTTACTAAGGAGGAAATGCTTAATTTAGTTGATTTAGGACTATTAATTAAGAAAACTATTAAATCTGGTGGACATTTGAATGTCTTATATCAAAAGACTCTAGGAATGATTTTTGAACAAAAATCTACTAGAACTCGTGTTTCTTTTGAAACTGCCATGACTCAATTAGGTGGACACGCACAATATTTAGCACCAGGTCAAATCCAATTAGGCGGACATGAAAGTTTAAAAGATACATCAATTGTATTATCAAGATTAGTAGATATAATGATGGCTCGTGTTATTAGCCATAAGA
Source organism: uncultured Mycoplasmatota bacterium (assembly GCA_900556025.1). Next base: position 7,481 of record USNG01000012.1, on the reverse strand, counting down.
ATATAGTAGAATTAGCTAAGTATGCTACAGTTCCAGTGTTAAATGGTATGAGTGACTATAATCATCCAACTCAAGAACTAGGTGATATCACTACAATTTTTGAACATATGCCAAAAGGTAAAAAGTTTGAAGATTTAAAAATAGTTTTTGTCGGAGATGCTACTCAAGTATGTGCTTCTCTAGGAATGATTACTACTCACTTAGGTGGACACTTCGTACATTATGGACCTAAAGGTTTCCAATTAAATGATGACATAAGAAAAATATGTGAAGAAAATTGTAAAAAATCCGGTGGTTCATTCCTAGTTACTGAAGATGAAGAAGCTGCAATTAAAGATGCTGACTTTATTTATACAGATGTATGGTATGGATTATATGAAAGTGAATTACCTGAAGAAGAAAGAAAGAAAATTTTCTATCCTAAATACCAAGTTAATATGGATATGCTAAAAAAAGCTAGTCCTAATGTAAAATTTATGCATTGCTTACCAGCTACTAGAGGAGAAGAAGTAACTGATGAAGTAATGGACTCAGAAGAATATTCTATCTGTTTCGATGAAGCTGAAAATAGGCTAACAGCTATGAGAGCATTATTAGTATATTTTATGGGTGTTGAAGACGAAACACGTGAAAAGTGTAATAAGTTTTTAGAAAAGTAAGGAATTATAAAACATGGAAAAGAAAAAGAAAAAATTTAAATTGGTCGATGCCATATTAGCAACAATATGTATTACATTAGTTGCTGAAAGTGTAATGCCAACCGCTGCAATTGGAAACTCACAATATTTTTGGTGGATTTTCTTAATTATTGCATTTGTATTACCATATGGACTTATTTGTTCAGAATTAGGTACAACTTTCCCAAGTGAAGGTGGTATGTATGACTGGGTAAAAATGGCTTTTGGTAAAAAATGGGCTGGAAGAGTTGCATGGAATTATTGGATTAACTTTCCATTATGGATTGCATCACTTGCAGTAGCAGTAACAGATGTTATTGCTGGAGTATTTGAAGTAGAGTTAAGTTTATGGGCTCTATTAGCATTTCAACTAGGATATACATTATTAGTAACATTACTAAGTACAAATAGAATTGGAGAAAATAAATGGTTAGTAAACTGTGGAGCATTCTTCAAAATACTATTTATGTTAGGACTTGGAGTTTTAGGTATCTATGTATATATTAAAACTGGAGAAAGTGCTAACCCAGTACAAAGTGTTGCAGACTTATTCCCAAGCTTAGACTTAGCTGGAATAGGATTTATTTCAATAATTATATTTAATGTTTTAGGATTAGAAGTTGTTGCCACATTTGTAGATGATATGGAAAATCCTAAAAAAGAAATTCCAAAAGCTTTAATTATAGGTGGAGCTTTAATGGCTATCTTCTATATTTTACCAGCTACAGGAATTAACATTGCAATGCCAGTTGAAGATGCAGAAGCTGCTGGATTAACAGAAAGTTTTGCAATACTTCTAACTAGTTTAGGCGTAAGTGATAATATTATAAGAATTATAGTTATCGCTGTAGGTCTTATGTTCATCTATACTATGATTGTAAATATTGCATCATGGTCATTCGGTGTTCATAGTGTTGCTAAATATTCAGCAGATGATGGTGGACTACCAGCTGTATTTAAAAAAGCAAACAAAGAAGGTGTTGCTACTGGATCTGTTTGGGTATGTGGTATCGTAGCAATAATATTAGTAATCGCAGGAGTTATCCTATCAGTTTATGGAAGTGAAGCTGCAAACAACTTATTCTGGACATTCTTTAGTTTAAGTTTAGTTACATTACTAATTAGTTATGTTCCATTATTCTTAGCTTATGCAAGATTAAGAAAAACTAATAAAACAAAAAGAGTATTTACAGCAGTTAAAAGTGATTTTATGGCTAACGTAATTACTTATGTTCCATTTATATTACTTGTTCTAGCTATTGTATTTACATTATTTGTAGATTTTACACCAGAATCTATTAAAGGTAACTTACCATTAATCGTAGGTGTAGTTGTTTCATTCATAATTGAAGAAATATTAGTTTCAAGAATTAAAGAAGATAAAAAATAAAAATATAAAAACTTTGCGGTTTTTATATTTTTTTATTATAAATGGTATTCCTCTTTTTTTCTTTATTCTTACTTTATTTTGTGTCTTTTTAGCTATTTTTCTTATTTTTTTAAAATTTTCTATATGTATATTTGTAGTTACTATACTTTTATTTTTTCTTTTAGTTCCCCATAATTTAATACCTTCTTTGGCGCAGGTATTTAAAAATCTTTCAATAAAGAAACCTTCTACTTCTATTTGAATATAGCCTTTTATAAAATTATTTTTTCTTGCTAAACTCATTTTATCACCTGCGCTCGAAGTCTAAATTTTCTATTTTTCCTGTTATGCTTACAGACTCATCAGTAATTTGATTTAATTTTAATTCAAATCCATTTATGTTGATATTTCCTATATATGTGCACACTCTTATGAAAAATTCTTCATATTCTAATATTCCTTTATAGTTTTCTATTAACACTTCATTAAATCCTAACATTGTTACTTTTGGAATATCTGTGCCAACTTCTTTTGGCAAATCAAGTATTTCATTAACCTTATTTAAATTCATATATTTTTTCTCCTTCTCTATGATTATATATATTCAAATAAAGTTAAAGTATGAGTACTAGTTTTTAATTCATTTTTATGCTGCCTATAATTTCTTTTAAGTCTTCTATCTTATTTTTCTTCATATAATTTTCTATTCCATCAATAGTTTTTACTGCTACTGTTGGATCTACAAAATTTCCAGCTCCTATTGAAATGGTACTTGCTCCTGCTATCATAAATTCAATTGCATCTTCTCCATTCATAATTCCACCTAGTCCCATTACTGGGATATTAACACTTTGAGCTATTTGATATACACATCTTACTGCTACTGGTTTTATTGCTGGTCCTGATAGTCCACCTGTATTGTTAGCTAATATTGGTGCTCTTTTATTTATATCTATTTTCATTCCTAATAATGTATTGATTGCTGAAATTGCGTCTGCACCTGCATCTTCGGCTCCTTTAGCTGGAGCTGTTATATCTGTTACATTAGGTGTTAGCTTTACTATTAATGGTTTGTCTAATACTTTTCTTACTTGACTTGTTACGTTTTTAACGCCTTCATATGTTGTTCCAAAAGCTAAGCAACCAGCTTTTACATTTGGGCATGACAAATTTAATTCAACACCATCTATATCAAGTGTATTTAATATCTTGCATAGTTCCACGTATTCTTCAATTGTACTACCACACGCATTTACTATTATCTTTGTATCAAATTTTCTTAGAAAAGGTAAATCTACTTCAGCAAAATATTCCACTCCTGGATTTTGTAAACCTATTGAGTTTAACATTCCGCTTGCTGTTTCACATATTCTTGGTGCTTTATTTCCTGGTCTAGGCTTTAGTGATGTTCCTTTTGTAATTATTGCTCCTAACCTATTTAAATCTATAAAATCTTGAAATTCTCTTCCATATCCAAATGTTCCGGATGCTACTGTAACTGGATTTTTCATTTCAATTCCTGCAAAATTTATTTTTGTATCCATTTAAAATCCTCCTTGTTTATTAAAATTCTACTTCTGTACAGTTAAATACTGGTCCATCTTTGCAAACATGTTTATACTGTGGTGCTTCTTGTGTGCTTTCTGATGTTTTTACTGCACACCCCAAACATGCTCCAATTCCACATCCCATTCTTTCTTCTAATGAAACTTGGCATGGTATATTTTCTTCCATTGCATATTTCTTTACTGCTCTTAACATCGGTAATGGTCCACATGCCATAATTACATCTGGTTTTTCATCTCGTTTTAAGTAGTCAATTGCAAATCCTTTTTCTCCATAACTTCCATCATCTGTTGTTATTACCAATTTGTTTGAAACTTTTTGAAATTCATTTTCACATGTTACATATTCTTTAGATCTGAATCCAAGATATGTATTTATTTCAGCTTTGTCTTTTAATTCTTTTGCGATTTCATATAAAGGATAAGTTCCTATTCCTCCACCTATTATAGCTACTTTTTTATAATCTTTTATTTCAAATATTCCATTTCCTAAAGGTCCTAATATATCTATTTTATCTCCAATATTTTTCTCTGATAATATTTTTGTTCCATTTCCTTTTACTTGAAATATAAATTCAATTGTATTGCTATCTACTATTGAATTTATACTTATAGGTCTTCTTAGAAATGGTTCTACACTGTCTGATACTCTAATTTCTAAGAATTGACCAGGCTTAGCTTCTTTGGCTATTTTGTCTGTTTTTATTCTATACTTAAAAATATCTGTTGTTAATTTTTGTTTATCCAATAATTCACATTTTTCTTGATATTTCATTATTATCTCCTTTTAATTTTATTTTTTATGGCAATTATTAATTGCATTCATTAACTCGTCTCTCATTCGTATTGCCTCTGCTCTCGTAGCTTTAGCATAATCTTCTTCACTAAATTCATTTTGCCATTTTTCTGATTTGTATGCACACATTAAACTTCTTGTAGCATTTACAATTCCGCCTAGTCCATTTTTATCAAAGCCTAATGCTATATCTTCTGCTTTGCCGCCTTGTGCTCCATATCCGGGAATTAGAAAATATGCATGTGGCATTATTTCTCTTAGTTCTTCTAATTGTTTTGGATATGTTGCGCCGACAACTGCTGAAACATTGCTATATCCATTTTCACCTATTAGCTCTTCTCCCCAAGAATTTACTAATCTAGCTACTTTTTTGTAAACTTCTTCTCCATCTTCTGTTTTTAAATCTTGAATTTCTCCTGATGATTTATTTGAAGTTTTTACTAATACAAAAATTCCTTTATCATATTTCTTACAATCTTCAACAAATGGATTTACACAATCTGATCCCATATATGGATTTACTGTTGCAAAATCGACATCAAATATTGACTCTTCTTTTTCATTTATTAAATTTTTTCCAAGATACGCTCTAGAATATCCACTTGATGTTGATCCAATATCTCCTCTTTTCACATCTGCCATTACAAGCATTCCCTTAGATTTGCAATAATCAATCATTTCTTTGTATAATTTTATTCCTTCTATCCCATACATTTCAAAATATGCACTTTGTAATTTTACTGCTGGAATTATGTCATATGTTGCATCTATTAATGCCTTGCTATATTCTAGCATTGCACTGCACATTCCATTTATATCTTTGGAATATTTATTTTTTACGCAATCTGGTACTAGTTCATATCTTGTATCGACTCCTATAACTGTTGGATTATTCATTTGTTTGATCTTTTCAATTAATCTATCCATTAAGTTTTTCATAACTGTAATTCCTTTCTATTTATCTTCATATACTACATTTCCTGAAACTATTGTGTATTTTACTCTTCCTTTTAATTTTTCTCCAATGAATGGTGTATTTTTGGATTTTGAAACTATATCTTCTTTTTGGTAAATGTATTCTTGATCTTTATCAAATATTGTTATGTCTGCTATTTTTCCTTCTGAAATATCTCCTCTGTCGATTTTTAATAATTTAGCTGGATTATATGACATTAATTTGCACATATCTAAAAGTGTTATTTCATTTTTATCTACTAAATTTGTTATTGTGGCTGCTAGTGCTGTTTCAAATCCTATTATTCCGTTTGGTGCTTTTGATAACTCTTTTGATTTTTCTTCTTCTGTATGTGGTGCGTGATCTGTAACTATGCAATCTATTGTTCCATCTTTTAGCCCTTCTATAATTGCTTGTTTATCTTTTTCTTCTCTTAATGGAGGATTCATTTTTGCATTTGTTCCTTTTTTTAGGACTTCTTCTTGTGTGAAACTATAATAATGTGGACATGTTTCACATGTTACTTTTACACCTCTTTGTTTTGCACTTCTAATTGTACCTACTGATGTCTTTGTACTAATATGGCAAATGTGTGTATGTAAATTATTTGTTTCTGCTATTACTATATCTCTTGCTGCCATAATCTCTTCTGCTTCTGGAAGTACACCTTCAACATTTAACTCTTCAGCCACTTTTCCAGCATTTATTGCTCCACTTGACACTGATTTTTCTTCACAATGTTCTGATATGAAACTTCCAATATCATTTGCTTTTATCATCGCTTCTCTTATCATTCTTGCATTTTCAACAGGCATTCCATCGTCTGAAAAAGCTATTGCTCCTGCTTGTTTTTGTTCTTCAAAATTTACAAGTTCTTCTCCCTTTTCACCTTTTGTTACACTTGAGTATGGCAACACATTACACTTAGCTACTTTTTTAGCTTTTTCTATTATTTCAGATAAAATAATAGCGCTATCTGGTGTTGGTTTTGTATTTGGCATAGGGCAAATTGTTGTAAAACCACCTTTAATAGCGCTATTTGAACCTGTTTCTATAGTTTCTTTATGTTCACCACCTGGTTCTCTTAAATGACAATGCATATCAATCATTCCAGGCATTATATAAAGACCTGTACAGTCAATAATTCTATCTGCTGTTTCAGCAATATTTTTTTCGATTTTTTTTATTTTTTCATTTTCTATTAGTAGGTCTGCTACTTCTTGAAATTTGTTTGCATAATTAATTATTGTTCCATTTTTTAATAATAATTTCATGTTTTTCTCCTTTCAACATTTTGTTTATCCTATCATTTAACTCATCTTTTTTCAACAATTTATTTTATATTATCTTCCATTTATATTTACATTGACTTTAAGTTCCTTTTTGTATATATTTTTTATAAATAGAATTGGAAAGGAATAATTTAAATGGAAAATTTAACTTCTTATCTTTTTAAAACAAATGCTTTTCGTGTTTGTGAAGAAAACAAGCCTTTTTGGTATACTTCAGGAAAAATTGGACCTTATTTTGTTAATGGTCATTTTTTATATGGAAACGAAAAAGATGCAAATGACCTATTGAATTTTATAAATTCAGAATTGGAAAATACACCTAAGGATATAATTCCTAAAAATATTTTTGAAAAAGTATTAAATCAATATGAAAATAATGAAATTTATGCAACTATTATTAATAACCTTGTTCTTTACTTAAAAGAAAACGTTAATGTTGATGAAATTGACTATGTTTCTGGTGGAGAAAGACGTGATTGGTATTTTTCAAATATAGTTGCTTATCTTTTAAATAAGCCTCATATTACTATTTTTAAAGATCTATCTTGTGTTTTAAGTTCACATGATTTTTCTGAAAATAAAATAATTACTTCTGTTGATAAATCTAATGTTCTTCATGTCGCTGATTTATTAAATCAAGCTTCTAGCTATTTAAGAGCTTGGATTCCAGCTATTGATGCCTTAGGTGCTAAAATAAAATGGAGTTTAGTATGTATTGATAGACAACAAGGTGGTGCTTCAAAGCTTGAAGATGCAGGTATTATCTCTTTGTCTCTTATGAATATTAATACAGAATTATTCAAAGAAGCTGCTAAACAACAAATTAT